>JBDTVA010000195.1:0-3764 GCA_040007455.1 Actinomycetota bacterium
GTCTTCGCCGGCTTCGGGGTCCTCTTCATCGTCCTGGCGCTTACCGGCAACTCGGACACCGCGCCGGGCTTCCAGACCACGATCGGGCGCTGGGTGCGCCAGCTGTCGGATGTCCTCGACGAGGTGCCGAACGTCGTCTTTCTGCCGGTCCTGCTCGTGGTGTTGGCCGGCTTTACCTACGCGATCGTGAAAAAGGATGGTGAGACCAGTGAGCGGGAAGCAGGCTAAGGCGGCGCGCAAGATCACACGAGCGTCCGTCCCCCCGGTGGGGTCGAAGGCGGGTCTCGGATGGGACTTCTGGCGGACATGGAAGGGCGCTGTCCTCGCCCTCGCGGCTGTCGCCGTCGTTGGCGCGAGCTTCGTCACGCCCAAACTGTTGGACTCGGAGACGCCGCAGGCTGCCACAGCGCACGCGATGGGAGCGGACGAGGGTGCCGGGCTGACGCCGGGCACCGCTGTGCCGTCGTTCGCGGAGCGCGACGTCGTCACCGGCGGGTCGATCACGTCCGAGTCGATCCAGGGCCGGAAGACGCTGCTCTTCTTCTCCGAAGGCGTGATGTGCCAAGCGTGCTTCGAGCAGATCAAGGGCCTCGAGCGGATGGGTGACGTGCTCGAGCGGCGTGGGATCCAGCTCGTCTCGATCACGCCCGACACTGCGGCCGACCTCGAGCAGGCGATCGCTCAGTACGGGATCACGACGCCGATGATCGCCGACGACGACCGCGACATGTCCGGGGCGTTCAACACGCTCGGTCAGGGGATGCACGCCGACATGCCGGGGCACGCGTTCGTCCTCGTCGAGCGCGGCAAGGTGGTCTGGCAGCGCGACTACTGGCTCGCGCCGTACCGGACGATGTACGTCGAGCCGAAGAAGCTGCTCGACGACATCCCGAGCACGTAACTGCGGCTCGGGTACATTCATCCGAACTTCACAACCTCGGAGCACGCTTCTCGGTATGAGTGAGCAGCCGAACAAGAAGGTCGTCGTGATCGACGACGACCCGTCGGTGCAGGAGGTCGTTCGCGCCTACCTCGAGCGCGACGGCTACCTCGTCTACGTCGCCGGCACGGCCGGCGAGGGGGTGGCCGTGGCCGAGCGGGTCAAGCCGGGGCTGATCGTCCTCGACCTGATGCTGCCCGACCGCTCCGGGGAGGACGTCTGCCGTGAGGTGCGCGAGCGCTCGGATGTGCCGATCCTGATGCTGACCGCCAAGGCCTCCGAGGACGAGCGGGTCGAGGGGCTGGCCCTAGGGGCCGACGACTACCTGACGAAGCCGTTCTCGCCCCGCGAGCTGGTCGCGCGGGTGCGCGCGATCCTGCGCCGCACGCAGGGCGGCGAGCAGCCGCTCGTCGCAGTGATGCGCCTCGACAAGGGCGCGCTCGTGATCGACACGGTGTCGCACGAGGTGCGCCGCGACGGAGTCGAGGTCGAGTTGACGCCGAACGAGTACAAGCTGCTGACGACGCTGGCCCGCTATCCCGGTCGCGTCTACTCACGCTTCGAGCTGATCAACCACGTCCAGGGCTACGACTACGAGGGCTACGAGCGGACGATCGACGCCCACGTCAAGAACCTGCGACGGAAGATCGAGCTCGACCCCAAGCATCCGCGCTACGTCGAGACCGTCTTCGGCGTCGGGTACCGGCTCGCCAAGCGATGAGCCGGTTCGGGCTGCGCGCCCGGCTCGGGGCGGCGCTCGTCGGTGTCGCCGTGCTCGCGGTCGGCCTGGCGACGCTGCTGGGCAACCGCGGCCTGGAGCCGCGGCTCGAGGAGACGGCGCAGGCGCGGCTCCAGCGTTCCGCCGACCACTTCGCCGAGGTCTCGGCGACCGTCCGCGCGGACGTCGGAAGCTGGCCTGCGGCGCTGCCCACGCTGGCGCACCTCGCCGCGCTCGAGGATCTGCGCGCCGAGGTGCGCGCGGATGGCGAGGTCATGCGCCTCGGCGGCCCCGTGCGCGGCGTGCGCGCGAGCGCGCCCGTCGTCAGCTCGGGCCGGCAGGTGGCTACGGTCATC
Organism: Actinomycetota bacterium; assembly: GCA_040007455.1. Classification (GTDB taxonomy): domain Bacteria; phylum Actinomycetota; class Thermoleophilia; order Gaiellales; family Gaiellaceae; genus JACCTU01. Next base: position 2,015 of record JBDTVA010000195.1, read on the forward strand.
GTCTCGCCGGCGAGCGGTGCGCTGTACACACCCGAAGAGGAGCATTTGCGGCACTCGCTCGACCGGCTGCACCTGATCGCCGGCGGTGTTGCCGTCGCGGCCGCGCTCCTGGTCGCGTTCCTGCTCGCCGAGACGCTGACAGGGCCCCTGCGGCGCCTGCGGCAGACCGCGGAGCGCATGGAGCAGGGTCAGATCGACGCCCGCGTCGCGTCGCGGGGAGCGCCGGAGCTCGCCGCCGTCGGCCGGGCGCTGAACCGGCTCTCGGAGACGCTCGAGCACGAGGAGGAGGTCCGCAAGGCGAACGCCGCCGACCTCGCCCACGAGCTGAGGACGCCGGTCAACTCGCTGCTCTCCCGCATCGAAGCCGCGCAGGACGGCGTCCTGGCCGGACCCGAGAACCTCGCCGCGATGCACACAGAGGTCCTGCGCCTAACGCGGTTGCTGGACGACCTCGCGCGGCTCGCCGACGCCGAACGGCCTGGTCTCCTGCTCGACAAGCGGCCCGTCGATCTCGCTGTCGCCGCACGTGCCGTCGCCGACTCGTTCGCCCCGCGCTTCGCGGAGTCGGGCCTCGCCTTCGTCGTCGAGCTCGAGCCGGTCTACGTCGCCGGCGACCAGACCCGCCTCGAGCAGATCGCGACCAACCTGCTCAGCAATGCATTCCGCCACACGGAGACGGGCGAAGTGCGTCTACGCGTTGCCCGCGAGGGCGACCAGGCGGTGCTCGAGGTCAGCGATACCGGCGTCGGCATCGCGCCCGACGACCTGCGGCACATCTTCACCCGGTTCTGGCGCGGCGATCGCTCACGCTCCCGCGCGACCGGTGGCGCCGGCATCGGGCTCGCGATCGTGCGCGAGCTCGTCCGCGCACACGACGGCCGCGTGGACGTCGACAGCACCCCCGGTAAGGGCTCACGGTTCCGCGTCATCCTCCCGGCAGTCGACGCTCCGCGCTCGCAACCCGTGGCGTAGTCCAGAGAGCATCCAAGCGACAGCTGCTCTTCGCCGGATCTTCACGCCGCCGCTCGATGCTCCAGACATGAACCACGAGCGAAAGGAGCGGCGATGAGCAAACGAACATTGGCATTGGCCGCCGGCGGAGTCGCCGTCGCGGCCACGGTCGCGATCGGAATCGTCGTCGTCGCGGGCGGTGGCGGCGAGCCGAGGTCGGGGACCGCCGCGGGCCCGCACGACGGGATGGTCAACGGCACCGTGTGGGTCGCGAACGAGGACGGCGCCAGCCTGACCGCGATCGACGCCGCGCGCAACGAGGTGCTGACGACGCTCACCGGCATCGAGACGCCGCACAACCTGCAGGTGTCGCCCGATGGTGAGAGCGTCTGGGCAGTCAGCGGCCACGAGTCGACGGCGATCATGGTCGACGCAGCCGGCTTCGGCCTCCACGGGACGGTGCCTACCGGCAAGGAACCGGCACACGTGATCGTCACCCCGGACGGCCGCACCGTCTACACGACGAACGGCGGCGACGACACCGTCACCGCCATCGACGTCGCCACGATGAAGCAGGTGGCGACGATCGCCGTCGGCGCGTACCCGCACGGCATGCGGCCCAGCCCCGACGGCAAGTGGGTCTACGTCGCGAACGCGAAGGGGACGACCGTCAGCGTCATCGATACCGCGAAGAACAAGCGGGTCGCCGACGTCGAGGTCGGAAAGGCGCCCGTCCAGATCGCCTTCTCGCCCGACGGCCGCTTCGCCTACTCGTCGCTGAACGGCGAGAACGCCGTGG
>JBDTVA010000196.1:0-3751 GCA_040007455.1 Actinomycetota bacterium
TCATGCCGCCGAGCTTCTCGTAGAGGCGGAAGTAGTTCTGGAGCGTGATCGTCGCCAGCGTGACGTGCTCCTCCTGGATCTTGAGGCCCTCTTTTGCCTCGATCGCCTGGTGCAGGCCTTCGCTCCAGCGGCGGCCCTCCATGATCCGACCCGTGTTCTCGTCGACGATCTTGACTTCGCCGTCCTGGATCACGTAGTCGATGTCGCGCTTGTAGAGCGACTGGGCCTTGAGCGACTGCGTCAGGTGGTTGACCAGCTGGACGTTCCGCGGGTCGTAGAGGTTGTCGACCTTGAGCGCGCGCTCGACCTTCTCGATCGCGTCCTCGCTCGGCGAGACGGTCTTGAACTTCTCGTCGTAGACGAAGTCGCCGCCCTCTGCGAACTGGTCCTCACCCTTGGCGAGAATCTTCGCGGGCCGGGACTCCAGCGTCTTCACGATGCGCGCGAAGTCGTAGTACGTGCTCGCGGCCGTCTCGGGCTGGCCGGAGATGATCAGCGGCGTGCGCGCCTCGTCGATCAGGATCGAGTCGACCTCGTCCACGATCGCGTAGCGGTGGCTGCGCTGCACGAGCTCGGGGAGCGAGACGGCCATGTTGTCGCGCAGGTAGTCGAAGCCGAACTCCGAGTTCGTTCCGTACGTGACGTCGGCGGCATATGCCTCCTGGCGCTCCGCGAACGGCATCTGGTTCTGGATGAACGCGGCGCGCATCCCGAGCTTCTCGAAGACGGGGCTGATCCACTCCGCGTCGCGCTTGGCGAGGTAGTCGTTCACCGTCACGAGGTGAACGCCCTGGCCCTCGAGCGCGTTCAAGTACAGCGGCTGGACCGCGACGAACGTCTTGCCCTCGCCGGTCTTCATCTCGGCGATGTCGCCCTCGTGCAGGGTGACTCCACCCATCAGCTGAACGTCGAAGAGGCGAACCCCGATCGTGCGCTTGAACGCCTCCCTGACGGCCGCGAAGGCCTCGAAGAGGATCTCCTCGAGCGCTTCGCCCCGCTCCACGCGCTCTTTGAACTCCGCAGTCTTGCCGGCCAACTGCTCGTCGGAGAGCGCCTCGAACTCGGGCTCGAGCGTGCCGACGTAGGCGGCCTGCTCGGCCAGCCGTTTGAGGCGGCGGCCCTCGCCGAGGCGAAGGACCTTCTCGAAGGAACCCATGCTCTGGGCCATGCGGGGCTAAGGGTACCGGCTCTCCTCAGCGGCCCGAACGCGCTAGAGCGGCAGGACGACGACCTCCCAGAGGTCTCCGTCGATGCGGTCGGCCCGCACCACGTACGACGGCATCCCGGCTGCCAACGCCTCGAGGGCGGGCACGGAGCCGAAGACGTGAGCGCCGTCCACGAGCAGCGTGACGTCGCCCTCGCGGGCGGCGAGCTCGACGGTGTCCCCCCCGATCTCCGCGTCGATCGAGACGACGGCGATCTTGCTCGCGCCGACGGCCCACAGCCGGTCGTGGCGCCTCGTGCCCTCGGCCCGGTACGGCGGGTCGAGCTGCGTTTCGACCGCGTCGGCGAGGGGTGCGAGCCGGTCGTCCGGGACGTCCTCGTCGACGACGACCGTGCGATCCTCGAGCGTGACGAAGTGCACGGCATCGCCCGGCAGGTCGGCCTCGGCGGTGACGACGGCGTCCCACTGGCGCGGCCTCGGAACGCCGTGCACGCCTGCCTGATGCCACGGTGCGATGTCGCGGCCGACCTCGGTCGGCATCGTCATGCCGCCCTGCTCGGCGAGGCGTTCGTGCAGCGGCTTCTCACGCCGCCGGAAGCTCACGCCTGGGGCTCGATCAGGCCGTACCCGCCGTCCTTGCGCCGGTAGACGACGTTCACCTCGCCGGTTTCCGCGTTCCGGAACACGAAGAAGTCGTGGCCGATCAGCTCGAGTTGGAGGACCGCTTCCTCGGCGTTCATCGGCTTGTCGGGGAACTGCTTCGTCTTGACGATCTGCTGGTCCAGCTGGTCGTCCTGCAACGCCGGGGCTCCTTCGTCGACGGGAACGTGGTTGCGCGCACCGCGGAAGCTCCGCTTGTCGCGGTAGTGCTTGACCTGGCGCAAGAGCTTCTCGGTCAGCTGGTCGATCGAGGCGCGCATGTCCTCGGAGGCTTCGCGCGCCCGCAGCGTCGGGCCCTTCGTCCAGACGGTCGCCTCGGCGATCTGGTTCGCGGCGATCGACGGGTTCTTCTCGACGGCGAGCTCGAGCTCGATCTCCGTCGCGTCGTTCAGCTGCTTGTCGAGCTTCTTGAGCTTCTGCTCGGCGTAGTCGCGGATCGAGTCGGTGACGTCGAGGTTTTTGCCCTTCACTTGAAGTCGCAACGCGTCCTCCTCGCGGGCCGGGTCAAGCCTGGGTCGTCACTGTATACCCGCGGACAGCGCGGGCGAACGTGACGACCTCGACGCGGCGCGCGCCCGCCCGGCGGAGTGCGGAGGCCGCCGCGTTGGCGGTCGCGCCGGTCGTGTAGATGTCGTCGACGAGCACGACGGCCGGCGGTGAGCGCTTGGCCGTGAACGCTCCGCGCACGTTGGACCGGCGCTCGGGGAGCGTCAGACCGCGCTGCCGAGCTCCGCCGCTCGCGCGCGCGATCAGCCCGAGCACAGGCACGTTCCATCGAATGCCGAGCTCGCGCGCCAGCGCCTCGGCGGGGTGATGACCGCGCCCGCGGCGTCGTTCGGGATCGGGCGGGACGAACACGAGCGGGTCGCCCTGGTGCTCGAGCGCGTCGGCGGTCACCTCCGCCGCGGCTGCGGAGAGGCGCCTGAGACCACGATCCTTCCAGGCGTGGACGAGGCCCTTGACGGATTCGTCGTAGGCGACCGCCGAGCGGGCGCGCGCGAAGGCCAGGCGCCGGCCCGAGCACTCGCGGCAGCGCCGGACCGGCCAGGCGGTCGGGGCGCAGCACCGCTCGCAACGCGGGCCGCGCAGCCGCGGCAGGGCGGCGAGGCAGGTTCCGCAGACCTGCGCGCCCGAGAGCCCGCACACGACGCAGCGCTGCGGGAGAAGCAGGTCGAGGAGGCCTGCGGCCACGCGCGGACGGTACGGCCGGCACAAACGACACAGGCCAGGCGTGGAGCGATCGTCACGTCGCTGACACGAAGCGCCACGATTTCGCAACGTTCGAGGCCGCGCGCCGGCGGTAGCGTCTGCGCCGTGGGCGGCGGGAAGCGACCCCACCCAATTTGAGGGTGGGGGTGCGCTCTCTCGTGCTCAGCCCGGCGCGTACTCGGCCCGCGGGGACAGGCCTGCGCGAGTTCGGGCTCGGTTGTCCGCCTCGAGGAGTTGCGCCCGGTCGCCGATGTCGAGCCAGTCGCCGCTGAAGCGGTAGCCGTACACCGGCGCGCGTCGATGCAGCCATTCGACGAAGCGCCCCGGCTGGTCCGGCACGTTGCCCTCCTCGAGGTACGTCGCGACGAGTCTCAGGTGCTCGCGGTGGAAGAGGTAGCACGCCGTCGCGGCGAGGTTCGACGCCGGGTTCGCGGGCTTCTCGATGAAGGACACGACGCGCTCGTGCTCGTCGAGCTCGACGACGCCGTACTGCTTCACGAGCTCGAGGTCCGGGTGCTCGTAGAGCGCGACCGCGCTCGCGACCCCTTTCGAGCGCCACCACTTCACGTAGTCACCGAGGCTGTAGTCGAAGAGGTTGTCGCCCGCGACGACGAGCCAGTCGTCGTCGATCCCCACGCGGTCGAGAACGAAGCGCAGGTCGCCGATCGCGCCGAGCCGGTCGTTCTCGCTCGTCGTCCCGTCGTCGTGGACGGTGAC
>JBDTVA010000197.1:0-3748 GCA_040007455.1 Actinomycetota bacterium
AGTGACAGGGGGATGCTCGTTCATCATCTCCACACCTCGTGTTTCGGTCGGCGGACTCTTCGTATGGTGTGCCACCGATCGAGCCGACTGCCGTCCGGGAAAGTACGTAGATGATGACGGTGGCGACGCGGATGCCGCTCTCCCGCTCGAGGCCCCACGCTTGCATCGTGAGCATCGCGTCAGCGACAGCCGAGCTCGTCCCCCTTGATGAGCTTGCGGCCGGCCTCGGTCTCGCACCGGACGAGGTGCACGAGTACGGCGGCTTCGCCGCGAAGCTCGAACTGTCGGCGCTCGACCGGTTGAGCGGCGAGCCCGACGGCAAGCTCATCGCGGTCACGTCGATGACGCCGACGAAAGCCGGCGAGGGCAAGACGACGACCGCGATCTCCCTCGTCGAGGCGCTCGGACGGATCGGCGAGCGCCCGCTGCTCTGCATCCGCGAGCCCTCGCTCGGCCCCGTGTTCGGGATCAAGGGCGGCGGCACCGGCGGCGGCCGTGCGCAAGTCGCGCCGATGGAGCAGATCAACCTGCACTTCACCGGCGACATCCACGCGATCGGGGCTGCGAACAATCTCCTCGCGGCGATGATCGACTCGCACTTGCTGCACGGGAACGAGCTCGGGATCGACCCGCACTCGATCAGCTGGCGCCGCTGCGTCGACATCGACGACCGCGCGCTGCGCCAGGTCGTCGTCGCGCTCGGCGGCCGAGCGAACGGCTATCCACGCGAGACCGGCTTCGACATCACCGCCGCCTCCGAGGTGATGGCCATCGTCGCCGTCGCGCGCGACCTGGCCGACCTTCGCACCCGGCTCGGCGCGATCACCGTCGCAGCGACCCGCGACGGCGAGCCGGTGACCGCGGAGCAGCTGGGTGCGGCCGGCTCGATGGCCGTGCTGCTGAAGGATGCGCTGAAGCCGAATCTCGTGCAGACGCTCGAGGGCGAGCCGGCGCTCATCCACTGCGGCCCGTTCGCGAACATCGCACACGGCAACAACTCGCTCGTCGCCGACCTGCTCGGCCTGAAGCTAGGCGACTACGTCGTCACCGAGAGCGGCTTCGGCGCAGACATGGGGTTCGAGAAGCTGATGGACATCGTCTGCCGTGCCGGCGGCATCGCGCCGAGCGCGGTCGTGCTCGTCGCCACCGTGAAGGCGCTGAAGCACCACGGCGGCGATCCGGACGGAGGCCTCGCTGCGCTCGAGCGCGGGATGGACAACCTCCGCGCGAACCTGCACGTCGTCCACGCCTTCGGTCTCGACTGCGTGATTGCCGTCAACCGCTTTCCGGGCGACTCCCAACGCGACGTCGACGCGGCGCGGCGCCTCGCGCAGGAGCTCGACGTCGCCGCCGTTGCCGTCAACGACGGCTACGAGCGTGGCGGCGACGGTGCGATCGAGCTCGCAGAAGCCGTCGTCGAAGCCGCGTCCACGCCTGCGACGCCGACGTACCTGTATTCGCTCGAGGACCCGATCGAGCAGAAGATCGACGCGATCGCGACCCGCGCCTACGGCGCGGCGGGAATCGAATTGTCGACCACCGCACGCGCCCAAGCGGCGCGGTTCGAGCAGGCCGGCCTTGCCCATCTGCCCGTGTGCATGGCGAAGACGCACCTGTCCCTCTCGCACGACCCGACGCTCCTCGGCGCGCCGACCGGTTTCACCTTGCCCGTGCGCGAGCTGCGCGCGTACACGGGCGCCGGCTGGATCGTCGCCGTCTGCGGCAACATGCAGACGATGCCAGGCCTACCGTCGAGTTCCGCGGCACTGCGGATCGACGTCGACCCCCTCGGCGCCACCGTCGGCCTCCGCTGAGCGCGGCGGGCTAGCGGTCCTTGAAGCGGGCCGCTTCGCCGGAGCCGCCGGTGGCGTCGCCGGCGCTGTACGAATGAGCCCCCGCGCCCGCCAGCGAGCCGCGATCGACGATCAGGTATTCCTCGCGGATCGGGCGACCGTCGAACCAGCACTCCAGGATCTCGCGCGTTCCAGCCGCATAACGGGCTTGCGCGGACAGAGACGACCCCGACACATGCGGCGTCATCCCATGGTGGGGCATCGACCGCCAGGGATGATCCTGGGGGGCCGGCTGCGGGAACCAGACGTCTCCGGCGTACCCGGCTAGCTGGCCGCTCTCCAGCGCCCGCGCAATTGCATCGCGGTCGCAGATCTTGCCTCGCGCCGTGTTGACGATGTACGCGCCGCGCTTCATCTTCGCGATCAAGGCGTCGTCGAACATGTGTTCAGTCTCAGGATGGAGCGGCGCGTTGATCGTGACGACGTCGCAAACACGCACCAGCGACTCGACGTCCGGATGGAACGTCACGCCGAGCCTGCGCTCGACCTCCTCCGGGAGTCGGTGTCGGTCCGTGTAGTGCAGTCCCACCTCGAACGGCTTCAACCGCCTGAGCACCGCGGAACCGATCCGGCCGGCCGCAACCGTCCCGACCTGCATTCCCTCGAGGTCGTACGACCTTTCGACGCAGTCGGCGATGTTCCAGCCGCCCTTGACGACCCACTGATACGACGGGATGTAGTTGCGCACCAACGAGAGGATCATCATCACCACGTGCTCGGAAACGCTGATGCTGTTGGAATAGGTGACCTCGGTGACAGTGATCCCGTGCTCGATCGCCGCTTGCAGATCGACGTGGTCGGAGCCGATTCCCGCCGTGACGGCCAGCTTCAGCCCCGGCGCGCTCGCGATCCTCTCGGCCGTCAGGTAGGCAGGCCAGAACGGCTGGGAGATAACGATCTCAGCGTCCGGAAGCTCTCGTTCGAAGACGGAGTCCGGCCCGTCCTTGTCCGACGTGACGACGAAGGCGTGGCCGCGCTCCTCGAGGAACGGCCGCAGCCCGAGTTCCCCCGAAACGCTGCCCAAGAGCTCACCCGGCTCGAAGTCGATCCGCTCGGGCGACGGCGTGGTCTGACCGTCGTAGTAGCGCTCGATCTTGGGAATCGCGTCTCGCGCGTACGAGTCCGGATACCCGTCTACCGGATCGTCGTACAGGACACAGAGAACCTTTGCCACCTCTGCCTCGCTTTCCTACTCTTGGCGCCCGCCGATTCTAGACCTCTCCGCCGCGCCGGTCGGATACGCGCCGTCGCGCGCCTGACTTCGCGACCTCGTCTCAGTGTGAAAGGACGGGCCGAGCCGGTCGAGGCATTCGTGCTCGAGGAGCTGGACACTTCCACGTAACGACGCGCGGCGAGTCAGGCAGGTGCGCGGGCCCTGTCGAGTCCGTCCAGGATCAGGTCGAGCCCCATCTCGAACCCGCCCGTTTCTTCGTCGTGCGGCTCGAGGTGCTGCCGGATGTGCTCGACGAGGTCCGGGTACTCGTCGACGGGGATCTGCTGGAGGAAGGTCGCCGCGAGGCCCGCGAGCTCTTCCCCCTTGTACGGGAAGTTGAGCTGCTGGAGCGTGTATCCCAGGATGTAGCTCTCGAGGATGTGAAACGCGTGGTAGATCAGATCCATCGAGAAGCCGGCTTCTCGAAGCGTTTTGAGCATCCAGTCGCTGTTTCGCAGTCGCGCCGGGCCACCGCCCTGCGACATCCAGAGGCCCGTGGCCCAGCGGTGGCGCAAGAGGACGTCCCGGGCCGAGATCGCGTTCCGACGCATGGCGCTCTTCCAGTCGCGTTCGTCGGAGGGCAACTCGAACTCGCCGGCGACGAGGTCGATGATGCCGTTGAGGATCTCGTCCTTGTTGGCGACGTGGTTGTACAGCGACATCGCCTCGACCCCGAGCTCCT
>JBDTVA010000198.1:0-3732 GCA_040007455.1 Actinomycetota bacterium
AGGACGAAGAGCGCGACGGCGACGTACTGGCACGCCGCCGCGGCAACGACGAGCGCGTGGAACAGCTCGTGGTAGCCGAAGACGGACGGGACGGGATCGGGCCGCTTCAGCGCGTAGATCACCGCGCCGGCCGTGTAGAACGCACCGCCGACCGCGATCAGCGTGAGCGGCGCGACCCCGACCGAGTCGAGGATCTGCGGCAGCGCGACGACGCCGACCCAGCCGAGCGCAACGGCGAGCACGGCCGCCACCCAGCGCGGTGCGTCGATCCAGGTCACCTTGAGCACGATCGCGGCGAACGCGCCGGTCCACGCGATCGCGAGAACCGTGACGCGCCACGCGCCGTCGAGTGCGACCAAGCCGAACGGTGTGTACGTGCCGGCGATCAGCAGGAAGATCGCGGCGTGGTCGAGCCTCCGGATCCAACGGCGCGGCCCCGGCGGCCAAACGACGCGGTGGTAGAGCGCGCTCACGCCGAGCATCACCGCGACGCTCGCTGCGAAGACGGTCGCTGAGATGCGCGCGACGCCCCCTTCGGCGCCGGCGACGAGCAGCGCACCGACCACCAGCGCGACGAAGAAGGCGTACTGATGGAGCACGCCGCGAAAGCGCGGCCGGCGCCTGGCGGCGACCAGCCAGTCCGGAGGCTCGAGCAAACCGCTACGCACCTAGTCGCGGTAGCGGTAGACGATGCGCCCGCGCCCGAGGTCGTAGGCCGAGAGCTCGACCTTGATCCGGTCCCCCGGGAAGATCCGGATCCGGTAGCGGCGCATCTTTCCGGCCGTGTACCCGAGGGTCTCGTGGCCGTTGTCGAGCGCGATGCGGAAGAAGCCGTTCCGGAGCGCCTCGCGCACCTCGCCCTCCATCTCGATCTTGTCTTCCTTGTTGCTCTGCTGGGTCGAAATAGGTCGCTCCTGGGCTCGATCCGCGGGGAAATGTACCTGCTGCTACCCTGTTTGCACGGACGGCGTGGTGCCGCCCAGTGAGATTTCGCTTCTCGTTCCTCCTTCGGGTGTTTCGGGCCGCAGATCTCGAACATCAAACCGAGGAGTCGAACAACCACATGAAGTCGTTTCGCCAGCTTGGCGTGGCCGATGCTGTCGTCGAGGCGCTTTCGCGCCGAGGCGTCGAGTCGCCCTTCGCCATCCAGACACTCGTCATCCCGGACGGGCTCAACGGGCAGGACCTGCTCGCCAAGTCGCCGACCGGGTCGGGCAAGACCCTCGCTTTCGCAATTCCGATCGTCCAGCGCCTGAACGCCGCCGAGGCGCGGCCGTCCGCGCTCATCCTCGTCCCGACGCGCGAGCTCGCGACCCAGGTCGCCGAGGAGTTCGCGCCGCTCGCCGCCGCGCAGGGCCTGCGGGTCGCTGCCGTCTACGGCGGCACGCCGCTCGCGGCCAACGCGAAGAAGGCCAAGGACGCGCACATCGTCGTCGCCACGCCGGGTCGCCTCGAGGACCTGGCCGAGCGAAAGCTGCTGAAGCTCGACGCGATCCGGATCCTCGTCCTCGACGAGGCCGACCGGATGCTCGACATGGGCTTCCAGCCGCAGGTCGACGCGATCGTCAAGCGCCTGCCCCGCAAGCGCCAGACGATGTTCTTCTCGGCCACGCTCGACGGTGAGGTCGGAGAGCTCGCCCGCTCGTACACGTTCAACCCGAGCCGCTACGACGCCGAGCTGCCGTCGCACCTCGAGCTCGGCGAGACCGACCACAAGTTCATCTCGGTCACGGCCGACAACAAGGTCGAGACACTCGTCGGCCTGCTTGCCGAGGAGCGCGGCCTCGTCCTCGTCTTCACCCGCACGAAGCGCGGCGCCGACCGGCTCGTGCAGAAGCTGAAGCGGCACGAGGTCCAGGCGGTCGCGATGCACGGCGACATGAACCAGAACGCGCGCGAGCGCGCGCTCTCACGGTTCGAGTCGGGCAAGGTGCAGACGCTCGTCGCCACCGACGTCGCGGCCCGCGGCCTCGACCTCGACGACATCACGCACGTGATCAACTTCGACCCGCCGGAAGACGACAAGGGCTACACCCACCGCGTCGGCCGCACGGGCAGGGCCGGCCGCGACGGCACGGGCATCACGCTCGTTCTGCCGGAGCAGCAGGCCGAGGTATCGCACGTCGCCCGCAAGGTCGGCGAGAGCGCCCAGTTCGAGGCGCAGGGCATGCAGATGGCCCGGCCCAGGCTTGTGTATTCGGGGACGCGGCGCAGCCACAAGTGGGGCGCCAAGCGGCCTCGCCGCAAGATCTAGTCCGAAAAAAGCCTCAAGCTTCGCCTCGTATCGAACGATGAATGGCCTATGGGTCCGTCTGCGGATACCCCTGCCTGGAAGCCGCTCGGCGAGATCCTCGTCGAGCAGTCCTGGATGACGTCTGCCGATCTCGAGCAGGCGCTCGGAGAGCAGGAAAAAACCGGCCGCAAGCTCGGTCAGATCGTGGTCGAGAACGGCTTCATCTCCGTCGAAGGGCTGACGAAGGTCCTGCTCGAGCAGTGCGGGATCGACATGTCGACCGAGGACGGATTCGGCTCGGGGCTCCGCGAGGAGCTCGCCAAGCGCGGCGGCCGTCGCGGGAGTGAGCCCGTGCGGTTCGAGTTCAACGTGGAGCCGGAGCCAGAGCCCGAGAAGCGCAGGAAGCGCGAGAAGCCTCCGAAGGAGGAGAAGCCGGAGGCCCCGCGCCCGCAGCGGTCGTCACGCCGAGTGCGCCTCGGCCGCAACCCGAACCGCGAGCCGCTCAAGCGCCTCGAGAAGCTGGCCAAGGACTTCGAACGGCAGGAGCGCGAACTCGTGGAGACGATCACGTCGCTACGGCAGATGCTCAGGCCCGTCGGGGACTGAGCCCGCGCGTTACGCGGCGCGGGAGGCTTCTTCTTCTGCACTGAACACCGTCACGCCCGGGCGGCGGCCGAACTCGACGCCGCTGTTCTTGGCCCAGGCGTACGCGACGACGACGAGTGACATCGAACCGCCGAGTGACAGCGCGAGCTGCGTGCCGCCGACCTCCATCAGCAAGCCTGCGAAGAGCCCGCCGATCGGCGCCAGGCCCGCGAAGGCGAACATGAAGAGGCTCATCACGCGGCCGCGCAAGGCGTCCGGCGCACGCAGTTGAAGGATCGCGCTCGTGTTCGAGACCCAGAGCGTGAAGCAGATGCCGACGAAGAACAGGATCGCGGACGCCGTTGCGACCGTCTCCACAGGCGCGAGCGCCAGCAAACCGGCGCTGAACCCGGTTGCGCCGATCAGCAGCGCCTTCCAGCTCGCACGGCTGCGGGCGGCCTGAATCAGCGCGCCGAGCAGTGCGCCGCCGCCGAAGAACGCGCTCAGCACGCCGAAGACCTCCGGCCCGGCGTCGAGCGTGTCCGACGCGAGCACGGGGATGATCACGTGGAAGTTAAAGCCCACCGTGCTCGCGATAGCGAGGACGGTCAGGGCGAGGCGGATCTCCGAGTTGTTCCACGCAAACCGCACGCCCTCGGCGATCGCGGCCCCCGCGCGCGTGCGCGGGTTGCGCTTGACCTTGAAGAGCTCGTCCTCGCGCATCAGTGCCAACGCGGTCAGCACGGCGAGGAAGGTGATGGTGTTCACCAGGAAGCAGATGCCGGTGCCGCCGAGGCCGATGATCACGCCGGCGATCGCCGGACCGATGATCCGCGAGCCGTTGAAGAGGCCGGTGTTCAGCGCGATCGCGTTCGGCAGCTCGTCGCGGCCGACCATCTGGAACGTGAGCGCCT
>JBDTVA010000199.1:0-3727 GCA_040007455.1 Actinomycetota bacterium
TACTCGGGCAAGCTCCAGCGCGCGCAGATCGACAACGAGTGACCTGAGAGCGACGCTGTTCACCGACGGCGGCGCGCGCGGCAATCCGGGCCCGGCCGCGTACGGCTACGTGCTGGAGGCCGACGACGGAACGGTCCTCGCGGCGCACGGCGAGCGGATCGGCGTCGCGACGAACAACGTCGCCGAGTACCGCGCGCTGATCGCCGGGCTCGAGAAGGCGCTCGAGCTCGGACTCGACGAAGTCGGCGTCGTGTCTGACTCGGAGCTGCTCGTCAAGCAGATGACGGGCGAGTACCGCGTCAAGAACGAGGCGCTGCGGAAGCTCTACAGCGAGGCGTCGCGGGTAGCGCGCCGCATCGGTGACGTGTCGTACACGGCCGTCCGGCGTGAGCAGAACGAGCTCGCGGATCGGCTCGTGAACGAGGCTCTCGACGCTCTGGAGTGAGGGCTATACTGGCCGGCGCGCGGATGTAGCTCAGTTGGCTAGAGCGTCTGCTTGCCATGCAGAAGGTCGTGGGTTCGAGTCCCATCATCCGCTTCTACTCTGGGTCCAGCAGCTGTCTTAGCCGCTAATCCAAGGGCTGAGGATAGGCGCGCTCCGCCGCCACTCCTACCTGATGCTCCTTGCGCCGAAGGAGAACGAGCAGGCCCACGAAGGCGAGCGCGGCGGCGATGCCGATGGCGATATCGAACGGGGCGCGAAGAGCCGTGAGCGCGGAGCCAAAGTAGTAGAAGCCGAGCCCGAAGGTGAGCGCCCAGACGATGCCCCCGGCGGTGTTGAAGACGAGGAAGCGGCCCCAGTGCATCTTCATGGCGCCAGCGAGGAAGGCCGCGTACGTGCGCAGGATCGAGACGAAGCGACCGAAGAATACGACCTTGCCGCCGTGGCGGTCGAAGAGATAGCGGCCGATCTTCACCCGGTGCTCGTTGACACGGACGTAGTGACCGTAACGGCGCAGGAGCCGGTAACCGCCGGATCGGCCAAGCAGGTAGCCGATGTTGTCGCCGATGATCGCCCCCAGGGCAGCGGCGGCGATGACGCCGGCGATGCTCAGTCGCTGCGTCGCGCCCGCGTAGATCGCGGCGAGTGTCAACGTCGTCTCACCAGGTAGAGGAACGCCGATGCTCTCGGCGCCGACGATCAAGAACACCGCCAGATAGCCATAGGTCGAGAGGAGATCGTTGATCTCCTGGCTCCCGAAGAGACTTGCGACACTCACGTCTCCTCCGGGTCCACTTGCACGCGACCGAACCTAGCCGAGCCATCCGTCAGCCTGCCGGCCGCGTGACCCGGCGACCTGGCAACCGGGATCAGTCGCTCGGAGCGCCAGCGGCTCTTCGGCCGGTCCGCAGCCGAGCGACGATCGGGTCCGTCAGGCGCTCGACCCATCCGACGAGCATCTCGATCACCCTCCTGCCGGGACGACAGACGAGCAACGCCGCCGCGAGGCCGACGAGCACGCCGGCGAGGACGTCGGCTGGGTAGTGCGCGCCGATCGCGATCCGCCCGAAGCCGACGATGACCGCGGCGGCGAGGAAGATCGAACCGACCCGGCGATCGAAGAGCAGCACCGCAAACGCGACCGCGAACGCGGCGCTCGCGTGGTCGCTTGGAAATGACGGGTCGTGCGAGCGCGATCCCCAGACATGTGCCGACGGATGCGATGCGAACGGGCGCGCACGCTGCCACACCTGCGCGATCAGCTGGTTCGCGAGCAGCGCCGCGGCCGCGGAGCCCAGCGCTGACGCGGACGCGAGCTTCCACTTGCGTTGCGCGCCCGGCCGGTCGAGCGGCCACAGCGCGAAGGTGGCGATCGCGATCAGCGGAACCGCGAGGTTCTCGACGTGGCTCAGGGTCCCGCCGATCCAGGAGTGGTGGGCGACGAAGACGTTGATCGCGTGGTAGACGCGATAGTCGAGGTTCACTTCGCCGCAGCTCGCGCTCTTCGGAGTGTTCGCTGCGATCTCGCGGTAGCTGCCATCCGGGAAGCCGCGGCTCCGGAGCTCAGGAGGATCCCGCGCGCAAGGCCATGCCGGATCAGCCCGGCCAACTTCGGTTCCTCCTCGACAACGAGCACGCGCATCGGACACGCATGACAGCAAAAGATGAGAACGAGATGAAGCCCCAGGTGGCGACACCCGAGCGCACCGAAAGCAGCCGGACAAGCACCGCGGCGCAACAACCCGGGCGGCTCTGCGCGAGCCTGTACCGTTACTGTGGGGCAATGGTCGGTAGGGCCTGTCTCGTGCCCGCGGTGCTGGGGTTGGCCGCGTGCTCGTTCGGAGACGAGCAGGCGTCGCAGCAGGCGCAGCTCGCTTCCGGCATGACGCTTCCCGCGGGCTGTGCGAAGCAGAGTGTTCGCGCGGATGCGACCGCGTCGTTCGTGGCGGAGGGCCGAGCGTGGGCGCTCGACCCCGCAACGGGACGCGTGACCTGTCTCTTCCCGGTTCGCAATGCCGGGCCGTTCGCCTGGGGTCCGCGTGGCGATCGTGCGTTGCTCGCGCACCTCGAGGTGAAGGGGCTCGGGAACGCGCCGTCGCGCCCTCCGGGGCGTGTCGAGCCGACCGCGTCCTCGTGGGGCCGCCCGATCGGGAAATCGATCGTGTTCGTCGGCAAGGGTGGTCGGGCGCTGCTGAAAGCCCATCCGGCCGGCGGCGGCTTCACGGACGTCACTCCCGTGAAGGGCGCTATATACGAGCGCGTCGTCTACCACCCTTCGGGGCTCGCGTTCGCGTTCGTGCTCCGGCGCGGCGGACGGGCGTCGATCTGGATCTCCTCGAACGTCGGCAAGACACCGCGCCAGTTCGTGCACGGGCGCCTGCACACCGGGTTCGACGCGATCACGTTTGCCGACGGCGGGATGCAGCTGTACTTCGCCGCGCGGCATGTCGACCGTCGAGTCGACGTGCACCGCCTGCAGCTCGTCGGCGCGACGTCGGCACCGGTCGTCTGGCGCGGGGAGCCGGAAGAGCGGGTGACGGACCTCGTCGCCGCGCCGGGCGGCCCGGACCTTGCGTTCACCGCCGGCCGCTCGTGTGAGTCGCGCCACGCCGTCGTCGTTACCGCCCGGCATTCGAAAGGCGCCGAGCTGATTCCGGACGAGCGACGCTCGCGTGCGGTCGGCTGGCTCGACCCAAGGCACGTGCTCGTGGCGGCCGGCGGCTGCGGCTCGAAGCTGGACCTCTACTCCGTGGCGGCAGCTTCGCTGGAGGCCCGCCTGCTCGTCCGAGGCGTCGACGCCGCGTCTGTTCGCCGCGCCGAGCAGCTCCCGCCGCCCCTGCTTTCCCCCGAGGTGCTGGGAGCAGCGCGCAGCAGCTTCGCCTGATGACGCTCCCCGCGGCCGGTCGGTCGCAACGGCACCCGGTTAGACTTCTCCCGCGATGAGCGTCGACCCGCTTTCGGCCGAGGAGACAGCCCCGCCCGGGCGCTACGACGGCGTCCTGCGCTACTACGAGCTGGCGAAGCGGGCCGAGTGGAAGGTCGGCGACCTGGAGTGGGGCGAGATCCCGCCGATCCCGGAAACCCGCGGCTCGGCGGAGAAGCTCGCGCGGCGGCGCGACGTCTGGCGCTCGGTGATCACGCAGCAGCTCCAGGCCGACGCGTTCGCGGTCGAGATGGCCGCGCAGCTCTTTCAGCTCGCGCCGCACCACGAGGCGAAGCTCTACTACTCCACGATGGTGCAGGACGAGTCGCGCCACGTCGAGGCGTGGCTGAAGCTCGTCGAAG
>JBDTVA010000200.1:0-3713 GCA_040007455.1 Actinomycetota bacterium
TTCGCCGAGCCGGGCTACGCAAAGATGGCGTTCAACTTCCGACTCGAGGACCGCGTGCTCTCGACCGAGACGCGCGTGTTGCTCACCGACGAGCGCAGCCGGAAGCTGTTTCGCCGCTACTGGATCGTGATCCGTCCGTTCAGCGGCTTGATTCGCCGCGAGTGGCTGCGCGCGATCGCGCGTCGTGCCGCGGCCTAGCTCTCGAGCTCTTTCTTCCCGCCGGAGCCGACCTCCGCCTTGAGAGCCTCGAGCTCGCGGTCGACCTGGTTCGTCGACTGGATCTGCTCGAGCTCCCGGTCGAGCGCCGTCTTGTCGCTGCCGGTGAAGTCCTCGAGCGTGCCGGCCTCGACCAGCTCCTCGACCGCGGCAGCTCGTGCCGTCATCTGCTCGGTCTTGTCCTTGGCGCGCTGAATCGCGAGGCCGGTGTCGGCCATCTGATCGCCGATCCCGGTGGCCGCTTCGCCGATCCGCACCTGCGCCTCGGCGGCGGAGTACTGCGCCTTGATCACTTCCTTCTGCGAGCGGAACGCCTCGATCTTCGCCTGCAGCTGCTTCTCGGAGTCGACGAGCTTCTCCTGCTGCTGCTCGAGCTGCGCGACCTGCTGGTCGAGGTCCTTGAGCTGCCCCTGGATGAGCGCCTTGCGCTCGAGCGCCTGGCGCGCGAGATCCTCGCGGTTCGCGGCGAGCGCGTCGCGGGCCTGCGTCTCGAGCTTGACAAGGCTCTGCTCGAGCTGCCCAGTCTGCATCTTCAGCCGCTTCTTCGAGGTCGTCACGTCGACGACGCCGCGCTTCACGTCCTGGAGCAGGCGGAGCTGCTGTTCGTATGAGTAGTCGAGCGTCTCCGTCGGGTCCTCGGCGCGGTCGAGCAGCTTCGAGAACCTCGCCCTGATCAGCATCGCGGCGCGTGAGAGCAAGCCGGCCATCGTTCCTCCGTCGTCGTCGGGTCCGTGCGCAGTTAGCCTACCGGCGTGCTGGTCGAGCGGAGCATGCACCCCGAGTGGCTCTCGAACGCCTACCTCGTCTGGGACGAGGGCACGCGCGAGGCCTTCTTCGTGGACAGCGGCGGGCCGCTCGAGCCGCTGCTGGAGATCGTCGAGCGCGAGGGTCTCAAGGTCGGCGCGCTGCTGACGACCCACACGCACGGTGACCACGTCGCGGGCGACGCCGAGCTGGAGCGGCGCTTCGGCGTCCACGGCACGCAGCAGGTGGAGTGGGCGCAGTCGATCCCCACCCCCGGCCACGCCGACGACCACGTGACGTTCGTGGTCGACGGGCTCTGCTTCTCGGGCGACCTGCTGTTCAAGGACGCGGTGGGCGGCGGCGATGCCGCGCGCGTGCACGAGTCGGTGCTGAAGCTGATGGAGCTCCCGGACGAAACGCGAGTGCTCCCGGGCCACACCGAGGAGACGACGATCGGGCGCGAGCGGGAGGAGAACCCGTTCCTGCGCTACTGGCTCGGTGCCGCACCGTCGATCGACGAGCCCGTGCGCGTCGGGGACAAAGACGCGACGCTCGTCGTCTGGTCGCCGGACTACGACGGGAAGGGCAAGGCGCTCGTCCGTTTCGCAGACGGCACCGAGCGGATCGTCGGCGGGTCGCGGGTCGAGCGCGGCTAAGGCCGTTGTACGATGCGGCTGCTTGAGGGGTCTGGCAGCTGCGGTGTTCGTCGGGTTCGTGCTCGCGATGCTCGTGAGCCCGTCGTCGACCCGCGCCGCGACCTGCACGTTCGAGCAGAAGCAGGCTCGCGCCGCGTCGCTCGCGGCGTTCCAGCGCACCGCGGCGGCAGCGAAGCGCGCGTACTTCAAGCGCCACACGAGCGCGAGGGAGCGCGCGGCGTTCGTCAAGGCGCAGCAGAGGAAGCTGCGCGCGCTTCGAAGCGCCGCCGGCTGCAGCGTTCCGCCGCTTCCCCCGAGCTCCGACGCGAGCTGCTCGTTCATGCTCGCACCGAACGCCGAAAACGCGCGGCTCGGCGGCGGCATCCGCGGGCCGCTCTTCAACGAAGGCCCGATCGCGCCCGAGGCCGTCCTCCCCTCGCGCGGTCACGTGAACGCCGTCATGCTCTTCGTCGACTTTTCCGACCGTCCGGGTAACGAGAGTCTTCCGGCGATCGGCGCAATCCACACGGCAGCGCTCAGCTTCTTCGAAGAGGTGTCGTATGGACGACTCACGCTCTCGGTGACGCGGGTCGAGCGCTGGTTCCGGATGCCGGAACCGGCCCCGTCGTACGACCCGCTCGCCTTCCACCAACACCGTTTCATCGCTCAGGCGATCGCCGCCGCCGACCCGGCTGTCGACTTCTCGCCGTACCAGTTCGTCTTCTTCGTCGGAGCGAGCGGGGCAATTCTCGGAAACCGTGGGTATGCTCCTGCGGCGGGCTATGGCATTCGTGCCGATGGGACAGAGCTTCGCTTCTCGGCGATTCTCGATCCCGACATCCGCAGGTTCGGAAACGGCGCGTCGTACGTCTTGAACCACGAGTTCTCGCACACGCTCGGTCTGCCGGACCTTGCGGGCTACGTCAGCGGGTGGGACCCGATGGGGCCGAGCTCGGGAAACCTCTGGCCGTCCAGCGCTCACTTCCTCGGGTGGCACAAGTGGAAGCTCGGCTGGCTCGATCCCCCACAGCTCACATGTCTGCACGCGCCCGGCCGGCTCGAGGAGACGCTGACGCCGATCGCGGTGGCCGGCGGCAAGAAGCTCGTCGTCGTTCCGATCACGGACTCGCTCGCCTACGTCGTCGAGGTTCGGCGTCCCATCGGCTACGACAGGGACGCCTGCGAGGAGGGTGTCCTCGTCTACACGGTGAACTCGCAGCTCTTGAACTCCGAGGGCGTGGTGATCGTCAAGGGACCGCCCGCCTGCGGCGTCGCATCACCCGGCGCACTCGCGACCGGGAAGGCGCACGACGACTCGAGCGTGAAGGTCGAGGTGCTGGCGAGCGACGGCAGCGCTTACCGCGTCCGCGTCACGAAAAAGTAAAGTCATCGCGCGATGGACTTCGTCGAGCCCGAGATCGAGGCGTATGCCGCCGCGCACACGACCCAGCCCGAGCCGCTGCTCGCGGAGCTCGCCGAGGAGACACGCGCGTCGCTTCGCTCGCCGCAGATGCTCACCGGGACGATCGAGGGGCGGTTCCTGGAGCTGCTGGTGCACGGGCTCGCGGCGAAGCGCGTGCTCGAGCTCGGCACGTACTCGGGCTACGGGACGCTCTCGATGGCTGCGGGGCTGCCGGACGGCGGTCGCATCGACAGCTGCGAGATCTCGGAGGAGCATGCTGGCGTTGCGCTCCGCTACCTCGAGCGTGCCGGCTACGCCGACCGTGTAACCGTGCACGTCGGCCCCGCGCTCGACACGATCCGCGGGCTCGAAGGCGAGTTCGACTTCGTGTTCATCGACGCGGACAAGGAGAACTACCTCGCGTACTACGAAGAGGTGCTCCCGCGCCTCACGGCGCACGGCCTGATCGCCGCGGACAACACGCTCTGGAGCGGCCGCGTCCTCGACGAGTCGGACGACTCCGAGGCCACCCGGGCGATTCGCGAGTTCAACGAGCGGGTGGTCGCCGACGACCGCGTGACGTCGGTGATGCTGACCGTCCGGGACGGGATCACCCTCATCCGCCGCCGCTGAGCGCGGCTACAATCCTCGTCGCGGGGCCATAGCTCAGCTGGGAGAGCGCCTGGATCGCACCCAGGAGGTCGCCGGTTCGAGCC
>JBDTVA010000201.1:0-3711 GCA_040007455.1 Actinomycetota bacterium
TAGTCGAAGAGGTCGTCGAGCACCTCGTAGAGGAGCCGGCCCGATCCCTTCGCGAACAGCTCGTTCCGGAAGTCCTCGTCCTCGGCGCAGCGGTTGAACAGCCGGTCGACCGGGAGGAGCGGGACGTTCGGCATCGTGACGAGGTAGTCCGGCC
Organism: Actinomycetota bacterium; assembly: GCA_040007455.1. Lineage (GTDB taxonomy): Bacteria > Actinomycetota > Thermoleophilia > Gaiellales > Gaiellaceae > JACCTU01. The sequence continues at coordinate 155 of JBDTVA010000201.1, forward strand.
CGAGCACGATGTCGAGCTCGGCGGCGTTCAGCCGCTGGACCGAGCTGTCGTACCACGGGAAGTGCAGGATGGCGAAGAGGTACTCGGGGTAGTCGTCGACCTTCGGCCGTTGGCGCTTCGAGAGGATGTCCTCGACGTCGAGCGGGTGCCAGCCGAAGCGTTCGGCGAGCTCCGTCGTCACTTCCTGATCGGGTGCCGTGACGTGCACCCACGTGAGCCCTTGCGCGCTGAGCTCAGCGATGCGCGGCCGTGCGGCGGCCTCCGCAACACCGGTGCGGCCACGCGAGCGCCTGATGCGAGGCAGGCTGGGCATCGGTACTGAGGGGATCGTCCGTGTGCACGGTCATCGGCGTGCAGTCTACCCCGCGGTCCGGCCGGCCTCCAGGTCGCCGTGCGCGATTTCCTCACGCGGGATGCGACGGAGCGACTCGGGAACCAGGCGCTCGAGCGCGATCGCGGCCGCCGCGGCGACCAGGCAGACCACCGCCGCGAGCGGCCAGAGTGCGAATGGCGCGGTCGCGAGGATCAGCCCACCGATCGCCGGCCCGGCGACCCCGCCGAGCCCCCACGACATCGAGTGCAGCGCGAAGTACCGACCGCGGAGACGTTCGCCTCCGAGCTCTCCGACGAGCGCCTGGTGCGCAGGCCCGTGGAGGCACTCCCCGATTCCGAACACGATCGCGAAGACGGTGATCGCGACGAACGCGGACGTCGCTTCGAGCCAGTAGCCGGTCGCGTCAACCCCGAGCCACGCGACGGCCCAGAGCAGCGGCATCAGTGCGAGCGCGCGCAGGCGGCGCTTTCCCTCGAGCCAGCGGGAGATCGGAAGCTGCGCGAGCACGATCGTGACCGTGTTGAAGAAGAAGACGACGCCGATCTGGCGCTCGCTCAGGCCGCTCTCGTCGCTGACGAACGGCGGGAGAAGGTTCAGCAGCGAGTAGCCCGCGGCGACGAAGAGGAAGTTCAGCGACCACAGGCCGAGAAACAAACGGTCGCGCAACACCTCTCGATAGGAGCCGGCGGACTCGCCCTCGCGGAGCGGCGGCGTGCCGGGGTCGCGGATGAGCGAGAGCACGCCGACGTAGGCGAGGAAGGTGAGCCCGTCGAGGACGAACAGGACCGTGAACGACGTCGGCGAGTCGACGCTCGCGATCAGGCCGCCGGTCAGCCCGCCGAGGCCGACGCCCAGGTTCATCGTCACGCGCTGCTGCGCGAACGCCGCGTGGAGCCGCGCGGGCGGCGTCAGCCGGGAGATCAGCGTGGACTGACTCGGCCAGAACGCCGCGCTGCCGACGCCTTCGAAGGCGAGCAGCGCATACGCGTGCCACGGCTCGCTCACGAGCGGGAGCAGCCCGAACCCGAGGGCCTGGATCACGAGCCCGGCGCGGAGCACGCGTCGTGCACCGACCCGGTCGATTACCGGGCCCATCGCGACGCCGGCGATCAGCTGCGCTGCGGCAGAGATCGCGATCGCGATCCCGGCGGTCGCGATCCCGAACCCGCGGACGTCGGTCAGGTAGATCGCGAGGAACGGGAACACCATCCCGTTTCCGAACGAGTTCGCGACGCCGCCGATCTGGAGCAGCCAGACGTCGCGGGGGAGCTGCGGATCCAAAGAACGGAGGTAGCCCCGCACGGCGCGAGGCTACCTCCCGATCGGTGCTAGCTCCGCGAGCGGTTGACGAGCCGCTCGATGTGCGCGGGCGCGCGCTCGAGCAGCCGCTGCGCGCGGGCGGCGTCGAGCCTGCCCGCGGCGACCGCCGCGTCGACCTTCTGCTTCAACGCCGCGAGCAGCGCCTGCTTCAGGCCATCGACCGACTTGCTCTTCGCGGTCGCAACCTGCGCCAGTGACTTGCCCGAGCGGAGCTCGGTCACCAGCTGCTGCGGTGTCACGCCGAGGTAGGTCCCGGCTGCTTTCAAGAGCCCGCCGCGCGTCCCTCTCTCGCGGGCGCCGCGTGCGCGCGGCGTCGCGTTGACGAGGCGCTCGACGAGCTGCGGCGCGTGCTGGAGCAAACGATCCGCCCGAGCAGCGTCGACCTTGCCGGCGGCCTTCGCGGCCTCGACCTTCGAGCGAAGCGCACTGAGGAGCGCCGACTCGAGCCCGTCGACCGACTTGCCCTTCGCGGTCGCGACCTGGGCCAACGACTTCCCGGAGCCAAGCTCTCTCCGAAGCGCGACCGGCGTCAGGTCGAGATACGCAGCCGCGACGGGCAGCAAGCCACGCTGCTGAATCTTCGCTGCCCGAGGCTTCGCCTTGCCGGGAGCCTTCGCTACTGCGACGGCGGCCGCGACGCCCACGAGCAGCCCGAGCACGAGGAGAACAGAAGTGATTCGTCTCATGAAGCGTCCTTTCGTTGTGAACCGCACCGAACGTAGCGACCATGTATGAGGTTTTCCTGAACCACGAGAGGATGCGGGCTCTGCCCGCGTCCGGACGAAAAAAGGAACACGAGGCGAGGAGCCTCGAGCCGCCGGAAAAGTTGAGCCGCCGCAGGCGGCGACTTATCCGGCCTCATGCGCCCGGCAGGATTCGAACCTGCGACCTCTCGCTCCGGAGGCGAGCGCTCTATCCCCTGAGCTACGGGCGCTGGGAAAGAAGGAGTGTAGCCCGAACGAAAACGGGCCGGCTCGCGCCGGCCCGTTCGTCGCATCGCTCGCTCTGAGCGCTACGCGCGCCAGAGAATCTAGGCGTCACGCATGCGCTGCCTCTGACCCTGGGTGAACTCCCAGTAGCAGGAGTCGTATGAGTAGTCCATGTAGTTGTGGATCGGTCGAGCCCCGCTTCGCGGCACGAGTCCTGGCCCTCGGGGCATCCGCTCGTCGGGTACCGCTGGGCGGGCGTGTCGTCGACGAAGTCGCCCTTCGCGTTGCACCCGCCGTAGAACGTGTGCTCTCAGCTGGCCGACGCGCGCTGGGTCGCCTGAGTTCTAGGCCGCCGCGGGCGGGCGTGTGTGACCGTCGTCGGCCGGCGTGGCGCGCACGGTCTGCCACGAGTGCCACGTGATCCGCAGGATCACCAACGTGATCACGAGCCCGATGATCGGATCTGCCACCTGAAGCCCGAAGCCGACCACGATCGCCGAGAGCACGACGCCGAGGCTCACCAGCCCGTCGGTACGCGCGTGATACCCGTCGGCCACGAGGGCGGGGCTGTTCAGCCGCCTGCCGGCACGGAGCCGGACGAACGCCGCGATCTCGTTGCCGACGAATCCGAGCGCGCCCGCCGCACCGAGAATCCAGAGGTGTGAGAGATCCTCCGGGTTCAAGAGTCGCTGGACGGACTGGTACAACGCCACGCAGGCGCTGACGAAGATCGCGAGGACGACGAACAGGCCGGCGATCCTCTCGGCCCGCGGGCTCCGAAGTGCGAAGGCGATCCCCAGTGGGACCGCGGTCAGGGCGTCACCGACGTTGTGGATCAGGTCGGCGAGCAGCGCGACGCTGTCCGTGAACAGGAAGATCGCCGCCTGCGCGACGGCAGTCAGTCCGAGAACGCCGAGGCTGATCAACACTGCGCGGATCCCCGCGCGCGAGCGGACGATCGAGCGATCTACGAG
>JBDTVA010000202.1:0-3695 GCA_040007455.1 Actinomycetota bacterium
TCGTCGACCTCGTGAACGGAGCGCTCACCACGCTGCTCGGCGACGCGGGCGCGCCCAGCTGGTCTCCCGACGGAACGAGAGTCGCCGCCGAGCGCTACTTGTACGGAAACGCGAACGCGGTCTCGAGCCCGATGGCGCTCTACATCGTGCGCGCGGACGAGAGCGGCGCGGACGTCTTGACCTTCGGGCCTGGCGAGTTCGACGCGGGCGAGTAGCTCCTTTCCGCGAGCGTCAGCGGCAGGAGCCCGAGGTACCAGTTGAAGATCGCGTCGGCGAGACGCTGTCGACTGAGCGACCGGATCACAACCGTGAGCGCGCGCGGCGGAAGCTCGGGGATCACGCGCTGGAGCACATACGTGATCCAGAACCCGCTCCGATGGCGCGCGCTGAAGGCGCTGTAGGCCGCGAGTGCCTCGTCCACGGTCGCGTCGCCCGCGAGCACGCTGCGCAGCTCTCGGCCGCACGCGATCCCGAAGTAGAACGCGCCGCGGATGCCCTCCGCCGAAAGCGCGAAGCAATGACCGGCGGAGTCTCCGACGAAGAAGCATCCGTTCTCCGCTGCTGGTCGCAGCCGGTGTGGAATGAGGTTTCCCTGGTGGCGGACCGGGGGCACGCCGAAACGCCGGGCGATGTCGGCCGTCGGTTGCTTGACGGCGGCGCGTGGGTCGTACGCGCCCGCACCGACGCGCACCTCGTCTCCTGCGGGGACGCGCCAGCAGTAGCCCCGGCGGACGAGCGAGCGGTCGAGGACGACGTCGAGCTCGTCGCCCGCGCCGTTCGGGTGGACCTCGAGCCCTCGGGTGAGCGGACCTCCGGTCCCCATCAGCGGCTGCGACCCGAGCACGCGGCGCCAGCCGAGGGCGTCGACGACGAGCGGCGCTCGAACGAGGCCGCGGTCGGTGCGCACGCCGCCGTCAACCCGACCCTTGACGAGCGCGCGCTCGAAACGCGCGCCCGACTGGTTCCACAGAAGGCGACACAGCTCCGCGTAGTCGAAGGCGCCCCAGCTCCACGGGAGCCGGACGCGAAACGAACCGTGCGGGGTCGTGAAGCGCATGAACGGAAGCTCCTGCTTCACCGAGCTCTCGAGGCCGAGCGCTTCGAGCCACGGCATCGGCGCCGCACAGGCGGAGGTGGCGTGCGTGCCGATCTCGTCGCGGTCGAGGACGAGCACGTCGGCTCCCGTCCCGGCGAGCTCGCGGGCGACCGCCAGGCCGGCGAAGCTCGCGCCGCAGACGACCACGTCGGCGTGCTCGTCGACGAGCGGTTGCTCGGGGCGCCGGCTCACCGTGAGCTCACCGCAATTCGCGCCAGATCGACGAGCCGCGGTCGGCTCACCCGGCCGAGCACGTCGTAGCCGTTCTGCTCGATCCGGTCGAGGACGGCGCCGTAGACGGCGCGCGCGAGGCCGATCCCCCGCCTCGCGGACGGGATCGCCGTGAGCAGCGCGGGCGTCGCCTCGTGGAACAGCTCGCGTGCGTTGCGCACCTCCGACGCGACGAGCTGCCTGAGGGCCGGACTCGCGTTGGCAGCTGCCAGGTCGCTCTCGCCGACGCCGTGCCGTTCGCGCTCGTCAGCCGGGAGGTAGATCCGATCGAGCACGTAGTCCTCGCGCAGGTCGCGGAGGAAGTTCGTCAGCTGGAAGGCGACGCCGAGACGCCCCAGGCGCTCGCTCTCGTGCGGTGCTCCGAGGATGACGGCCATGATCCGGCCGACCGACGCTCCGCTGCCGTCCATGTAGCGCTCCAGGTCCTCTCGCGTCTGGATCCTGAAACGTCCGCAGTCCATCCGCATCGATGCCATGTACGGCCGGAGCTCCTCCACCGGAAGCTCATACGCGCCCGCAGCGTGGACGAGCGCGGCGATCACCGGGTGGTCACACCTGCCGGTCGCTACCCCGCGCTCGAGCTCGCGCTGCCACTCGTCGAGCGCCGCACGGCGCTCGTGCGGTGGAAGGCCGGAGCCTGCCCCGTCGACGATCTCGTCTGCGCCCCGGACGAACCCGTACAGCGCGTGGACCGCGGGGCGGCGCTCTCTCGGGAGCCGGGAGACGGCGAGGTAATAGGTCGGGTCGTGGCGCCGGAGCATCCGCCGACAGGTCGCATAGGCCGCCGCCGGCGCGGGCGCTGTCAGAGGCAAGACTTCGGCACGAAGCACGGGCTGATCCTACGCGTGCTTGTCGGGCGCGCCCGATGGTGAGATGGTGCGTCCGGTGCGCGTCCCGTATGAGCAGCTGCCCGTACGACCGCTGACGCGGATCGTCGCACTCGCCCTCGTGCCGTTTCTCGTGATCGGCTCGACGCTCCTGTACGTCTGGCCGGGCGAGACCATGTGACGGCCACGTAGTGGGAGCCGCCCTGTTCTGGGGGGCCGTCGCCGGATCGTCGCTCGTGCTCGGCGCGCTGATCGCGATGTTCACTCCGCCGAGCCTCCGACTCCTCGGCCTCGTGATGGCGTTCGGCGCCGGCGTGCTCATCTCCGCGGTCGCGTACGAGCTCGTGAGCGAGGCCTCCGACACGGCAGATGGGCCCTGGGCCGTCGCGCTCGGCCTCTTCGCGGGTTCGGTCACCTTCTTCGTCGGCGACGCGATGATCGACCGCTACGGCGGTGAGAACAGGAAGCGCACGTCCGGCGAGCAGGCGTCTGGCTCGCCCTTGGCGATTCTCCTCGGAACCGTGCTGGACGGGATTCCCGAGTCGATCGTGCTCGGCTTGACGATTCTCCAGGGCGGCGTCGTCAGCGCCGCGATGCTGGCCGCGCTGTTCCTGTCCAACCTTCCGGAGGCGGTTGCAGCGACCAGCGGCCTGACGCGTGCGGGTTGGAGCCGCGCGAGCACGATCATGCTCTGGCTGCTCGTCGCGCTGGTGACCGCGCTCTCGTCGCTCGCCGGCTACGTCTTCTTCGACGACGCGAGCGGCTCGGCCATCGCCTTCGTGCTCGCGTTTGCGGCCGGGGCGATCCTGACGATGCTCGCCGACACGATGATGCCGGAGGCGTTCGAGCACGGCGGGAAGCTCGTCGGTCTCGCGACGACGCTCGGGTTCGCGGTCGCGTTCGCGATCAGCGCGATCGAGTAAGGGCCGGCGCTCGACGACTCAGAGGCCGAGCTCGTGCCGCACGGCGCGCGCGCCGGCGACCATCGTCTCGAGCTTGCGGAACGCGGTCTCGCGCGAGAGGTATTTCATCCCGCAGTCCGGCGCGAGGACGAGCCTCGCCGGCGCAAGCACCGTGAGGGCCCTGCGGATCCGATCTGCGACGATGTCGGGCGTCTCCACCGTGCTCGAGCCCAGGTCGAGGACGCCGAGCACAATCGTCTTGTCAGAGACGTCGCGCAGCACCTCCGGGTCGAGGTTCGGCTGTGCAGCCTCGAGCGAGAGGTGCGTCGCGTCGCACTGCGCAAGCTCGTGGAGAAACGGGTAGCCGGCAGGTCGATCGTGAACGATGTGCGCGTAGCCGAAGCACGTGTGGAGGACCGTCTCTCCCTCGATGCCGTCGAGCGCGCGGTTAATCGCCTCGACCGCGTACTCGCGCGCCGGCCCGGGTCGTGCCTGCAGATACGGCTCGTCGATCTGCACGACGTCGGCCCCGGCTGCCTTGAGGTCGCGCAGCTCCTCGTTGACGGCTTCCGCGTACGCGAGTGCGAGGCTCCGTTCGTCGTCGTAGTAGTCGTTCTGCGCCTGCTGCGTCATCGTGAA
>JBDTVA010000203.1:0-3694 GCA_040007455.1 Actinomycetota bacterium
GGGAAGGGGACGTCTTTCCCGGGCACGGTGTGGAACCCTAGTCCCGTGAACCTGGACGGTGTCTGGACGGTCGAACGTGTGAGCGGCGCGCTGCCGCCGATGGTCGGGGTCCGCAAGCGGATCGACGGCTCCTCGGGAGTGACCGTCGCCGGTCCGCTTCGGATGCGCTTCGACGTGCGCGGGAACGAGCTGCGGTACCGCGCGCCGTTCGTCGGTCTCGTCGACTTCCTCGAACCTGCGGGCGAGGACTGGAACGGTCGCGCGACGTGGTTCGGCAGGGAGCTCGGACGATTTCGGATGTCCAGGGTGGCCGCCTGACGCGACCACCCCGGACACCCGGTCTAGAGACCGGCCGGCCTACCGACGTCCGGCTTCGAGTAGTCGCAGACTCCCGTCGGGAAGATCTGCCCGAGCCGGGTCACGTCGGCGGCGCTCGGCACCCACGGCGCGTACGTGCCGTCCGTCAGCGCCGTCGCCACGGACTTCCGCGCGCACTTGAAGACGCCGCCCTCGATCGGCCCGCCCGCGACGATGCGGGAGGTCGAGAAGGTCTGGAACGCGGCAGTGCACGCGCCCGCGGGACGCGAGTCGAGGATGCCGGCCCAGACGTCGGCGCCTGACGCCATGAGCGTCCCGTTCGTGGCGAAACACGAGTCGACTGCGAGCGCCGGCTTGTTCGCCGCGACGCTCGAGTCCGGGTTCGTGTGGATGTTCGCCAGCCACTGGTCCATCACCTGGAGCGCCATCGGCGTCTGGTCGAACGCGACGGCGGGCCGCGCGTCCGTGAACCAGATCACTTGGTTCGACGCGTCGCCGTCGTAGTTCAGCATCCGCTTGCGCGAGGCGAACGACTGGTGCGAGTTGTGCATGTCGAGCGCCGTCTCGAGGTAGTGCCGCCAGTCGATGATCGGGATGTCGATCGCGCCGCGGAAGACGATCCCCGACGTGTAGGCGGCGTTGGCGGCGTCCATGTTGCCCTCGCGCCGCGCGGCGGGCGTGACGCCGCCGTCAGGGCTCAGCCGCATGTTGCGACGGCTCCACGGGTCGAACTGCGCCGGGATGGCGCAGAGGGCCGAGATGAACGGGCAGCCCTCCTGGACCATGTCCTTCCCTTCCTTCCAGGCCCCGACCGTCGCGTTCAGCTTCAGGAACTCCGCGGGCGTGATGTTTCCGCTCTTGAGCGCCGAGAGCCCGTACTCGACGCCGACGTTGTCCCACGGGACCTTGGCGTAGCCGTCCGCGTCGATGCCGTAGACGTTCCGGAGGTCGTCCCAGTGCGTCCACTTGATCGCCGCGATCTCCGCCGGGTTGTAGAACTCCGACCCGGAGCCGGCGGTGCCGAACAAGGGGTTGAGCGCGAGCGGCGTCAGTCCGCGCCACCCGTTGATGCACTCCGTGTTGCCGGGGAGGCCGCCGCGGTACGGATTCGGCCGTGTCGCGCTCGAGGCCATGCCCTCGAGCCACGTGCGGTTCGTCCACGTCGACCACTTCGGGTTCGCCCCGTCGGTCACGTCCATGAAGTGCTCGAGCAGCTCGCAGTCACCGACGTGGATCGTCTGAGTGACCATGTCGGGGTACGAGTACTGCGGGATCGCGGCGTCGATGATCACGCCGGGATGGCGCTGTGCGTAGACGTACTGCTGGATCGCGCCTCCCGAGCCGCCGACGCCGACCGTGTAGGTCGGGACGCCGTAGCCCTCGATGAAGCGCTCCTTCGTCATGATCGCCGTCTCCGCCCCGAGCACGAGGTTGTAGTGCGTGCTCGTGCGCGTACCGCTCGAGTGGACGATCGCGTAGCCCTTCGAGAGGCCGATGTCGTAGAGCGCGCTACCCCCGGGCGTTCCCTGCACGTGGCCGATCGCCACGCCGCCATCGAAGGTGTAGATCAGTCGCCCGTTCCAGAGCGACGTGTCGGGCGCAGCCGCGGGGTCGCCGGGCGGCGCGAGGATCGCGATCGAGTAGATGAAGCGGTTGATCGTCCCACGCTCGCGGCGGACCACGTAGGGAACGGTGCGTCCGTCGAGCGTGGTCGTCGACGCCGCGTTCGCGGGGAGCGGCCCGGTCGGCAGCGCCACGAACGAGCCGCCCGTCGTGCGGTAGAGGAAGTCGACGACCCGGTTGATCGAGCAGTTCTGGCTCCAGCCGATCGTCGGCGTGGTCGCGTTCCCCGGCGTCTGGAAGAGCCGCATGCCGACGCCCGCCTGGTTGTCGACGAGCGGGAAGCCGAGGCCCGTGGTCTGGGTCTTGCAGACGAAGGGCTGTTGCTGCGGGCCGGAGAAGATCGGGCCGGTGACGGGATAGTTCGTCAACGTCAGCTGCGCCGTCGGGCGGCCGTTGCCGCGTCCGTTCGAGTCGGCGAAGAGCGTGTTCGCGCCGAGCCGGAGCCCGGTGACCATTCCCGTGTACGTGCGCGCGGCGTCGTTCCGCTGAAGCGTCGACGTGATGTCGGACCCGTTCAGCAGCACCGTCACCTGGTGCATCGGCACCGTGCGTGGCACGCTCACCTCGACGAGCGCGTCGTCGCCGGTGACCATGCTCGCCGGACTCGACAGGACGCGAATCGCGAAGTCGTGTGTCGTCTCTGCAGCCGAGACGGGGGCGCCCCCGAGCGCACAGACGCAGGCGAGCGCAACCCAGGTCAGTCTCCTCATGTACCTCTCTCCCTTCACCCTTGGTAGCCCCACAACTATCTCACGTCTTCGGCGGCTCTGGTAAACCAGGCTGATGCGCAGGGTGGTCGTGACGGGCCTGGGGGCGGTGACGCCGATCGGGAACGATGTGCCCTCCTCGTGGGCAGCCGCCCTCGCGGGCCGGAGCGGGGTCGACTTCATCAGCGCCTTCGACACTGCCGGGTTCCCGGTTCGAATCGCCGCGGAGGTCAAGGGGTTCGACCCGACGACCGTCGTTTCGGCCAAGGAGGCGCGCAAGTTCGACCGGAACGTGCTGTTCGCGGTTGCTTCCGCCAAGGAGGCGGTCGCGGACGCGGGCCTCAACGGCTTCGATCCGACTCGCGTCGGGATCGTGTTCGGCTCCGCGATCGGCGGGTTGCTCGGGATCATGGAGCAGGCCGAGGTGCTGCGCGAGCGCGGACCGGACCGCGTCTCGCCGAACTTCCTGCCGAACGTGCTCGTCGACTCGGCCAGCGGGCAGCTCGCGATCACGCTCGGGATCCGCGGGCCGAACTACGCACCCGTTTCGGCCTGCGCGACTGGCTCGCACGCGGTCGGCGAGCGCGCCGAGCTGATCCGCCGCGGCGACGCCGACGCGGTGATCGCCGGCGGCACCGAGGCGTGCATCCATCCGCTGATCCTCGCCGGCTTCTGCGCGATGCGCGGCCTCGCGGCCGAGGAAGAGCACCCACCGCGCGCCTCACGCCCGTTCGACGCCACACGGGAGGGCTTCGTGATGGGCGAGGGCTCGTGCACGCTCGTGCTCGAGGAACTCGAGCAGGCACGTGCGCGCGGTGCACGCATCTACGCCGAGGTGCTCGGCTACGGCGCGTCGAACGACGCGCACCACATGGCCCAGCCGGAGCCTGAAGCAATCGGCGTCAGCGACATGATGCGCACGGCGCTGCGGCGCGCGGGCGTCGAGCCCGAGCGCGTCGGGTACATCAACGCACACGGGACCTCGACGCCACTCGGCGATCTCGCCGAGACGCGCGCGATCAAGCAGGTCTTCGGCGACCACGCCT
>JBDTVA010000204.1:0-3681 GCA_040007455.1 Actinomycetota bacterium
AGTACGGGAACGAGAGGTCGTGGCCGAACCGCGGGTCGACGTCGACGTAGTCCGACCGGCGCACGGCGTAGATCGAGCCGTTGCCGCCGGTGACCGAGTGCAGCCGTGACTCCGCCGCGCGCACGCCGAGCTCGTAGCGCCAGTACGCGCCCTCGCGGTTCGTGCCGTCGGCGTCTTCCAGGCGGAGCTGCCCGCAGACGTAGGCGACGTCCGGGTCTGCGAAGTTGCGCACGAGCTCTCGCAACGCCCCCGGCGCCCACGTCGCGTTGGCGTCGGAGAACGCGACGATCTCGCCGCTCGTCTCGCGCACGGCCTGATTCTGCGCGGCGACCTTGCCGCCGCGCGGGCAGCGGATCAGGCGCACGCGCGGCTCTTGCTCGACGAGCTCGTCGGTCGCGTCGGTCGACGCGTCGGACGCGACGGCGAGCTCGAGCCTGTCGGCGGGGTAGTCGAGCTCGAGCAGGTTCTCGAGCCGGCGCCCGATCACGGCTTCCTCGTCGTGCGCCGCGACGATCACCGAAACGGACGGGAGATCGTCTCCCTTGCGCACCGGGCGCGGACGAAGCCGCGACGCGGCAACCGCGGCGGCCGGGTACGCGACGTGGGTCCAGGCGAGCGCGCCGAGCGCGCCCCAGAAGAGCGTCTTCAGGAGGAACAACGGCTCGATGCTAGTCGCGTCCCCCGGAGCCGTGCCCCGGTGCCTGGCACCAGGGCACGGCCGGAAGGGTCACGTTCGCAGCGAGCGGCGGACGCGGAGGTAGTCGCCGAGCGTGGGCGTCGTCCGGTGGTGTCCGGCGGAGGGCTGGAGCTCGCCCTCGAACGTCCCGGCGTCGAGCACGGCCTCGAGCGCGTCGAGGCTCGCCTCGTGGAGGCGCGGAAGGGTCGCGGCCAGGGTCGCCTCTAACGTCGAGCGACGTTCGATCGGGACGTCCCCTCGCGCCAGCACGGGCCCGGTGTCGATGCCCGAGTCGATCAGGTGGATCGTGAAGCCGACCCGGTCGAGCCCGTCGCGAAGCTCCCAGAACACCGGCGGGCCGCCGCGGTAGCCGGGCACGGCGCCGTGGTGGACGTTGATCGTGCCGTGCGCCGGCAGGCCGAACGTCTCGGGACGGATGATCGCGTTGTCGAGCGAGATCGCGACGTCGGCCCCCAGGCGGCGCAGCGCGTCGCGCGCGTCGTCGCCGTTCAGGGTCGGAACGCGCACGACCTCGGTCGCGACGTCCCCGAGCGCCGGGCCGCTGCCGGCGTCGGCGTACGCACGTCGCAGGGCAAGGCCGACGGGCGCCGCCGTGATCCCGACGCGCCGCAGCTTGCGAATCGTCCGATGCACGTCGCGCCGCCCGACCGCCTCGTCGAGGATCACCGGCCCGGGACGACGCGCGAGGAACCGGGACGCGATCCCGTGCGGATTGCGCGTGAGCACGACGACGTTCACGCGACGAAGTACTCGAGCTCGCGAATCGGCCAGGAAGCGCTCAGGTGATGGCGATGGAGCGAGTAGAGGTCGAGGGCCGAACGGTTGACGCCGCGGATCGCCGACGAGCAGCTCTCGTACCCCGCGGTTCGCGCCGCGTCGGCGACCGCCTCCGAGAAGCGTGCGCGGTCACCGTAGGGAGCGCTCACGTGGCGCACCGCTCCGAGTCTCTTCGAGAGCTGCTCGCGCGAGGACGCCAGCTCGTCGAGCAGCGCGTCGGCCTCCAACGACGCCAGGTTCGGGTGCGAGCGCGTGTGGGACCCGATCTCGTGCCCGAGCTCGAGCAGCCGCGAGGCGCCGTCCCAATCGAGCGGCTCCACGGGCAGAGGCAGGTGCAGCTTGTCGCGCGAGAAGGCCCGCGCTTGGTCGGGATCCGCGTCGAGCAGGTCGGTGACGAGGAAGAAGCACGCGCTGAACCCGTGCTCGGCGAGGAGCGGCGCGGCGTTGTCGAGCTGGTTGCGGAAGCCGTCGTCGAACGTGACGACGACCTCGTCACCGGAGGTCTGCCCGAGCCGGAGTTGCTCGACCGCCTGCGACAGGGACACAGGCCGGAACTCACGCGCAAGGAAGCGCAGCTGCTCCGCGAAACGCTCGCGCTCGTCGTCGAAGACGTAGTGGTAGTGCACGATCCGCACGCCCGGGCCCGACCCGTGCGGCAGTCTCGACAGCGCGCCGAGCGCAGCTCGCCGGGCGGCGGCGCGGATGCGGGCGGGCAGCGGCCGCGCTCGCTCGAGCGCGCGGCCTTCAGTGGCGAACGAGCTCACGCGCGCGCGACTCTAGCCCGGACCGCCAGAGCGAGAGCATCGTCAGCGCGTACGTCTGCGCGGGGGTCGCGCGCTCCGCGAGGCGCCGGTCGACGAGCCCGTCGAGCGACGCTACGGCGTCGCCGGCGAGCTCACGCAGGTCGGTCCGCAGCCAGCGCTCCACCGGCGGGTCGAAGCCCTGCTTGGGCCGGCGGGCGATCGAGCGGCCGAGCCGCTGCTCGACGATCCGGCGGATCGCGACTTTCGTGCGCACGCCGCGGACCTTCTCGGAGTTCGGCAGCGCGAGCCCCGCCTCGACGACGCGATGGTCGAGCAGCGGGACGCGCAGCTCGAGCGAGTGCGCCATGCTCAGCTTGTCGGCCTTCAGCATCAGGTTGTCCGTCACGAACGACTCGAGGTCGACCCACTGGAGCCGGCCGAGCTTCGTCAGGCCGTCGGGCGCCTCCGCGAAGAGCCGCTCGAAGACGTGCGCGCGAGCGTCGCCGTCCATCAGCGCGAACCACGAGAGATAGCGCGACGCTTCGGGCTTCGCCGCATGCTTCAGGAGCTTCGACGCGCGGCGCACGACGTTCTTGCGGCCGCCGCGCTCCGGAAGCAACCGTGCGAGCGGCCCGAGCGCGCCGAGGCGCGCCGCGACCGGGTCCCACGCGTAGCGCGAGTAGCCGCCGAAGACCTCGTCGCCGCCGTCGCCGGCCAGCGCGACCTTCACCTCGGACGCGACGGCGCGGCAGAGGTACCAGAGCGGGATCGCGGCGGGATCGGCGAGCGGCTGCTCGAGCTGCGCCGCGATCGCCGGCAGATCCTCGGCGACGTCGGTCTCGACCATCAGCTCCTCGTGCTGCGACCCGATCGCGCGGGCGATCTCGCGCGCCGGCTCGCGCTCGTCGTAGGCGGCGTCGGCGAAGCCGACGGTGAACGTGCGAAGGGGCAGATCGAGCTCCTGCGCCGCGAGCGACGCAATCAGCGACGAGTCGAGGCCGCCGGAGAGGAGCACGGCGAGCGGGACGTCCGAGCGCAGGTGCAGCCGCACCGCTTCCGCGAGCGTCTCCTCGAGCGGGTGCTCGTGCGGCTCGGGCCGCCACCACTGCTCCTCGCGCGTCCGCCCGCCCTCGTGCACGAGCAACGCGCCGGGCGCGAGCTTGCGGGCGCCGACGATTCCGGTCCGCGTGCCGGGGACGTAGCCGAGCACGAGGTAGTCCGCGATCGCCTCGAGATCGGGTTCGGCTGACGCACCCAACGCGAGCAGCGGCGCGAGCTCGGACGAGAACGCGAGCCCCTCCTTGACCTGGGCGAGGTAGAGCGGCTTGATCCCGAAGCGGTCGCGCGCGAGCAGAAGCCGCGCCTTCGACTCGTCCCAGAGCGCGATCGCGAACATCCCGCGCAGGTGTTCGACGAAGCGCTCGCCGTGCTCCTCGTAGAGGTGCGGCACGAGCTCGACGTCTC
>JBDTVA010000205.1:0-3675 GCA_040007455.1 Actinomycetota bacterium
CCGCGGTGATCGCGACGAGCGCGGCGATCACGCCGTTCAGCATCATCGAGAGGTCAGGCTTCTTGATCACGATCCACGACACGGCCACGGCGCCGAGCGCGCCGGCAGCGCCCGCGACGGTCGTCATCAGCGCGACGTACGCGAAGTAGCCGAGCTTGTCGCCCGTCACGACTCCGAGCGTCGAGCCAGTGAGGCCCCATTGCCTCGGTCGGCGCCTTCGGCGGCGACGATCTGGGCGGCACCTTAGCGAAGCTCTCGGACATGTCAAGATCGCGCTGTGTCGAACATCTGGTCGGACGAATGGGAGTCGCTCGGCGAGACCGAGTGGGAGGGCGGCACGAGGTCGACGCGGCTTCCGCGCGGCGACGTGCTGGGCGCCAGCGTCTACGAGCTCCCGCCCGGCGGGCGCAGCACGTACCACTTCCACCACGGCTCCGAGGAGATCCTGATCGCGCTGCGGGGCCGGCTCACGCTCCGGACGCCCGAGGGCGAACGGGAGCTCGAGGTGGGCGAGGTCGTCCACTTTCCCACCGGCCCCGCCGGTGCCCACGAGCAGCTGAACAAGACCGGCGAGCCGGTCCGGTACTTCGTGGTGAGCAACCGGGTGAGCCCCGAGGTCGTCGAGTACCCGGACACCCGTCAGATCACGGCGCAGGGCCGGCACGCGTCACAGACCGGCGAGCCGCTGTGGTTGATCCACGGTCTAGAGCTGGAGTAAAAAAACGCTGGCGCGCAGCCGAGGCTGCTGCTAGCCTCGTTCACCTGATGTTGCTCCGAACGGCCTGACCAGCTTCACCGGCGCCACGCGCTCCTCCTGAGAGCGCGGCTTACGCGCGCCACCAGTCGCCCGTTCACGTACGTAAAGGAGCAACGATGTTGGACACAAAGGAAGCGATGACGATCACGCCTGATGCGCGCTCCGGCGCGGTCACGGCGGTCGAGGTCGTCGACCTCCGCAAGGAGTTCATCCGCCGCAAGCGCATCGGCCGGTTCCGACGCGAGCGGAAGCGGGTCGCCGCGCTCGACGGCGTCTCGTTCACGATGCTGAAGGGCGAGACCCTCGCGATCCTGGGCCAGAACGGCTCCGGGAAGTCGACGCTCGTCCGCCTGCTCTCGACCCTGCTGCTGGACGACGGCGGCAGCGTGACGATCTTCGGCCACGACGCCGCCACCGAGCACCGCGCGGTGCGGCGCCTGGTGAACCGCGTCTCGGTCGAGGCGAGCTTCTTCAAGAAGATGTCGGCCGTCGAGAACCTCAGCTACGCGGCGCGGTTCTACGGGATGGCGCCGTCGCAGACACGCGACCGGATCCCGGAGATCCTCGAGCGGGTGCGGTTCCCGAAAGACCGGCTCACCGACTCGATGGAGAACCTCTCGCGCGGGACGCAGCAGAAGGTCGCGCTCGCGCGGGCGCTCCTCACCTCGCCGGTGCTGCTCCTGCTCGACGAGCCGACGACCGGGCTCGACCCGCGCTCGAAGCTCGAGGTGCAGCAGTTCATCCGCGAAATCCGGACGACGCACGACGCGACGGTGCTGCTCTGCACGCACGACCTGGCCGAGGCGGAGGCGCTCGCCGAGCGGATCGGCATCCTCGACAAGGGCAAGCTGATCGCGCTCGCGCCGGCGGACGAGCTGAAGCGCCGCTACGACGCAGAAACGCTCGAGGACGCGTTCTTCGCGGCGACCGGCAAGACGATCGAGGACGAGGAAGGAGACGACGAGTGAAGGGTGCAGCCGCAACCATGCGGGCCGAGCTGATCGGCCTCGCCGGCGTCGTCGAGCGCAACGTCTACCTGACGAAGCGGTACTTCCTCTGGGACGTCGCCTTCTTCGTCTGGACGGTGGCGAACACGCTGACGATCGTCTTCATCGCGAAGGGGTTCGAGGCGACCGGCGCCAAGTTCGACGTGAACCGCGCGACCACCACGCTGCTGATCGGCGCCGTGATCTGGGCGTACCTCGGGATCATCTTCGAGTTCCTGACGGAGACGGTCGCCTGGGAGCGGTGGGAGGGGACGATCGAGTACACGTTCATGGCCCCGCTCTCGCGCGCGATGCACCTCGCGGGGCAGGGCGTGTTCGCGATCATCTACGGCCTCGCGCGAGCTGTGCTCCTGTTCGTGGTCGTCGCGCTCTTCTTCGACCTGAGCCTGCCGAACGCGAACTTCCTCGCGGCGCTCCTCGTCGTCGCCGTCGCGTCGGTGTCGTTCATCGGGATCGGGATGATGACCTCGGTGATGCCGCTCATCTCGCCGGAAAAAGGGATGCAGCTCGGGTTCATCGGTCAGGGCATCCTGCTCGTCGTCTCGGGTGTCTACTACCCGGTGGAGGTGCTGCCGCAGTGGATGCAGTGGATCGCGAAGATCTCGCCCGCGACGTATGCGCTGGAAGGCTCGCGCGAGGCGATCATGGACGGAGCGGGCATCGGCGCGATGTGGGACGAGATCTGGCCGCTGATCATCATCGGGGCCGTTTCGGTCCCGCTCGGGCTCTGGGTGTTCTCCGTCGGTGAGCGGTACGCCAAGCGGCACGGAAAGCTCAAGCGGTCGGGGTAGAGGGCGGCCGAAGATCCTGGCGCCGTTCGGCGTCAGGGACTTCGCCCTCTACTGGACCGCGCGCACGGTCTCGTTCCTCGGCGACGGAGTGATGAGCGTGGCCCTGCCGTGGCAGGTCTACGAGCTCTCCAACTCGCCGACGGCGATGGGGCTCGTCGGCGGTGTGCAGACCGCCGCCATCCTCGCGTTCGTGCTGTTCGGCGGGGTGGCCTCCGACCGCTTCGAGCGGAAGAAGGTGATCATCGCCGCGGACGTCGTGCGTGCTTCCGCGGCAGGGGCCGTGGGCGTCCTCGCGATCACGGGCGACCTCGCGCTCTGGCATCTCTGCGTCATGGCGGCGGTGTTCGGCCTGGGCCAGGCGTTCGCCGGGCCGGCGTTCGGCTCGATCGTCCCGCAGCTCGTGCCGGACGACCTCCTCGTGCAGGCGAACTCGGCGCTCTTCACGGTCAACCCGCTCGCGTTCCTCTTCGTCGGGCCCGCGCTCGGCGGGTTCGCGATCGCCGCGGCCGGCACCGGAGTCGCGTTCCTGCTCGACGCCGCCTCGTTCGTCGTCGGCGCGCTCGCGATCGCGCTGATCGCCGCGCGCCCGGCAGCGCGGATCCTCGACCAGGGCGACCGGCGCACGATCGTCCAGGACATTCGCGAGAGCCTCCGCTACGTGCGCGGGCGGGTCTGGCTCTGGGGCACGCTGCTCTGGTCGCTCCTCGTGCTTCCACTGGCCTGGGGCCCCTACGTCGTCCTGCTCCCGTTCTTCGTCAAGAACGAGCTCGGCGGCGACGCGCACGACCTCGGCCTCGTCTTCGCGGCAGGCGGCGCGAGCTCGGTGCTGGCCGCGCTCCTGATCTCACAGGTTGGCCTGCCGCGCCGGCACATCACCTTCATGTACGCCGCGTTCGGCCTCGGCGCCGTCGATCTGGCGGTCTATGCGCTGACGGACGCGGCGTGGCAGGCGATGGTCGTCGCGTTCGTCGCCAGTTGCGGCTGGACCGGTGGAACCGTCGCGTGGAACACGCTGCTCCAGCGCGCCGTGCCTGCCGAGATCCTCGGGCGGGTGCGGAGCGTCGACTGGCTGGCCGCGACCGCGCTCGTGCCGTTCTCCTTCGTGATCGTCGGGCCGCTC
>JBDTVA010000206.1:0-3673 GCA_040007455.1 Actinomycetota bacterium
GCGACTGAGGACGCCGCATCGCGCCGCCCAGCGCGGCCCGGCGGCTCAGCGCCTGTTTCGCCAAACCCTCCTGGCTCTACGCTTAGGCGATGGCAGTGGTCATCGCATCCAACCTCCGCAAGGAGCTCGGCGGGGACGTCCTCTTCGACGGCGTCTCCTTCAAGGTCGAGCGCCGCGACCGGCTTGCCCTGGCCGGCCCGAACGGGGCCGGCAAGACGACCCTGCTCCGGCTGCTCTCGGGGGAGACCGAGCTGCACGGCGGCGAGCTCGCCTTCCAGAAGGGCACGCGCGTCGCGCTGCACGACCAGCGGCCGCCGCTCGACCGCGCGCTCTCGCTCCGCGAGTACGTCCTCTCGGGCGCGCGCGACCTGATCTCGACGGAGGAGGAGCTGCGGCGGCTCGAAGAGGCGATGGGCGCCGGCGCGCACGACGCGGCGACGCTTCGGCGCTACGGCGAGGCGCAGGCACGGCTCGAGCATGCCGGCGGCTACGCATGGCGCGAGCGCACAAACGCGGTCGTGCGCGGGCTGGGTTTCGCAGAGGTCGACCTCGACCGTCCGCTCACCACGTTCTCCGGCGGCGAGCTGACGCGCGCGTCGCTTGCGCGCGCGCTCAGCGGCGACCCCGACCTGATCCTGCTCGACGAGCCGACGAACCATCTCGACGTCGCGAGCCTCGAGTGGCTGGAACGCGAGCTGCAGTCGCTCGACGCGGGCGTGATCCTCGTTGCACACGACCGCTGGTTCCTGGAGGCAGTCACGAACGCGACGCTCGAGCTCGTCGCCGGACGCGCGACGTACTTCGCGGGACCCTGGCACGCGTGGCGGCTCGAGAAGGCGCAGCGCGCGGAGCATGCACAGAAGACGGCCGACCGGATCGCGGTCGACATCGCGCGGCTCAACCGCTTCGTCGAGCGCTTCCGCGCCAAGAAGGACAAGGCGAAGCAGGCGCAGGCGAAGCTGACGCAGATCGGCCGGCTGCAACAGGAGCGCTCCACGGCGACCGGCGAGGTCGAGTTGCTCTCGCGCCGCACGCGCTCGCTCGGCTTCGAGTTCCTGAAGCCGGCGCGGAGCGGACGCACGGTCGCCGAGGTCGACGACGTCTACCTCGCAGCGGGCACCAAGCACCTGCTCGTCGAAACGACGTTCGCGCTCGAGCGCGGCGAGCACGTCGCGCTGATCGGACCGAACGGCTCCGGGAAGACGACGTTGCTGGAGACGCTGCTCGGCAAGCGCGAGCCCGGCGCGGGTCGCATCCGGCTCGGCCACGGCGTCGAGGCCGCGTACTTCTCGCAGCAGGAGGTCGAGCTCGACGAGCGCGGCTCCGTGCTGCAGTGCGTCCAGACGATGACCGGCCTGCAGCGCCCGGCGGCGCAGTCGCTGCTCGGGAAGTTCCTCTTCTCCGGCTGGGGCGAGCACGAGAAGGCGGTCAAGGTGCTCTCCGGGGGCGAGCGGCGCCGGCTCGCGCTCGCGATCGTCGTCGCCTCGGGCGCGAACTTCCTCGTGCTCGACGAGCCGACGAACCACCTCGACCTCGAGAGCAGGGAGGCGCTCGAGGCGGCGCTCGAGGCGTTCCCCGGCACCGTGCTGCTCGTCTCGCACGATCGCGCACTGCTCGACGCGGTGGCCGAGCGCACGCTCGCGATCGAGCACGGCCGCATCAACTCCTACGACGGCGGCTGGGCCGACTACGTGCGCAACCGCGACGAACGAGCGGCGCAGGCGACTCCGCCGAAGCTCGAGAAGCCGAAGCCGCACGTCAAGCGTGAGCTGCCGGAGCGCAAGCGCTCGACACGCCCGACGGAGCTCGACCTCGTCGAGGACGAGATCGCGACGCTCGAGACCACCGTCGCGGAGCTCGAGCAGCAGCTCTCGGAGGACTGGGCGAACGTCGACGTGCTCGCGCGGCACCGTCGCGCGCGCGACGACCTCCAGGCGCTGCTCAGCCGGTGGGAGTCCTTGTTCGAACGGTCGCAGGCATGAGCGCCTCGGCGCGGCTGCTCGGGATCTGGCTCGGCGTGGGGGCCGTCGCAGCGCTCGCCCTCGGCGTCGCGCTCGGGCTCGCGCAGGAGGAGAGCGTCCTCACCTGGATCGCGTACATGCTCTCGATCGCGGGCGCGATCACGATCGGGTTCGCGTGCTTCTCGGGCGCGCCGACGTCAGCGCGGAAGCACCTCGCGCGGCGGATGCGAACGAGCGGCACCGACCCGCAGGTCGCCGAGTCGAAGCCGTTCGTCAGCGAGCTCGTCGGCCTCTTCGCGGCCGGCCTGCTGCTGATCGCCGCGGGCACCGGGATCGAGCTCTTGACCTAGCTCTTCGCGAAGGTCGCGATCAGCGCCTCGGCGACGACCTTCAGCGGACGCCCCGAGACCTGGCTCGCCTTGCGAAGACGGGCGAACGCTTCGTCCTCGCTCAGCCCCTCCTTCTCCATCAGCAGCCCTTTCGCGCGCTCGATCGCCTTGCGCGCGGCGAGCGCCTCGCCGAGCGACTCGGCCTCCTCGCGGAGCGCGCTCAGCTCGTCGTGCCGTGCGCGCGCGGTGTGGATCGCGGGCAGCAGGTCCTGCTCGCGGAACGGCTTCACGAGGTAGCCGAACACGCCTGCCTCGACAGCCCGCGCGACGAGTTCCTCTTGACCGTATGCAGTGAGCATCACAATCGGGAGCGGACGCTCGTCGAGGATCCTGCGCGCAGCCTCGATCCCGTCGAGCTTCGGCATCTTGACGTCAAGGATCGCGAGGTCGGGCCGCTCGGAGCGCGCGAGCTCGACCGCCTGCTCGCCGTCCTTCGCCTCGGCGCAGACCTCGAAGCCGGCCCGCTCGAGCAGGTCGCGCAGGTCGAGGCGGATGATCGTCTCGTCCTCGGCGATGAGGATCCGCACCGGACGAGTGTAGGGTCGCCGGCGACAAGACCTCGGAGGACGAGAACGGCCGCTTCGGCCGGGCCACCGACCCGCAGGGCAACCGCTTCGAGCTCTCGCAGCCGGGCCCCTGACGGACCTGCCTAGTGCCAGGCACCGGCCGTGTCCCGCCGAGCCGAAACGGCCGCAAGGCAGAAGTTTTCGTTTCCACAGGACCTGCCCGGTGCCTGGCACCGGTCCGGTCCCGAAGGAGCTAGGCGGGGAAGGTCACGACCGCCCGGAGGCCCGCGCCGTTCGAGTCGAGCGTGAGCGTGCCGCCGAGCTCGTCGCGGACGAGGGCGCTGACGATCGCCAGGCCCGTGCCGCTCTCCGGGTCGCCGTCGATCCCCTTACCGTCGTCGCTGATCGAGAGGACCACGTCGCCGTCGCGACGTCCGAGCTCGACGCGAACAGCTGAGCCGCCGTGCTCGAGCGCGTTCTGGAAGAGCTCGCTGAACACGAGCGCGAGCGCGGTCGCACGGTCGCCCGCGAGCTGCACCGGCTCGAGCGTCGACTCGACGGACTTGCCCGAAGCCAGCCCCTGGACGAGCATCGCGCGCAGCCGGTCGACGAGGTCGGCGAGCTCGACTTCCTCCTCGCGTCGCTCCATCAGCACCTCGTGCACCGCGGCGATCGCAAGCACGCGGTTGACCGAGTCCTCGAGCGCCTTGCGCGGGTCGAGGTGGGGCGTACGGGCCTGCAGCCGCAACAGCGATGCCACGGTCTGCAGGTTGTTCTTGACGCGGTGGTGGATCTCCTGGGCGAGCACGCCGCGCAT
>JBDTVA010000207.1:0-3672 GCA_040007455.1 Actinomycetota bacterium
CGTCAGCTGGTATTCGAGGCGGCCGCGCAAGAGGAAGACGACGCGATCCTCCATCGCGCGCCCCTCCCTGCGGTACGTGATCACGTAGCTCCGTGCTTGTCGGCCGTCGAGCGTCGCCGAGCCGCTCCGCACAACCAGCGCGGTCGAACCAAGCCGCTCCGCGAGGCGGGCGGCGACGTCGTTGAGCTCTCCCACCGCCTCCTCCCAGAGCGCAGGGCGAAACGGCTTCGCGAGCCGGAAGACCGCGACGGCGACCGACTTAGGGCCGTCGGAGTTCCGCGCGAGCACCGTCCGCGGGGCGCGCTCCAGCTCCCAGCCGGCCGGAGCCCGCGCCGTGAAGCCGATCCCACGCAGCTGCAGCGAGTCCTCGCCCGACCCAGAGGTGCCGCAGGCTGCGAGGATTAGGGTCGCGAGAGCGAGGGGTAGGACCCTTCTGCAAGCGATCGAAAGGACGCGAACAGCATGGCCAAGACAAGAGATCGGTTCTCCGACACCGCGGACACCATCCGTCCGTACGTCGAGCGGGCCGTCAAGGACGACGAGATCAGGAAGAACGTGCGCGACGCGTTCGACGCGGCTCGTGAGATCTACAGCGAGCTGATCGGCCCGCGCGGGATGGTTCCGCTCGCGGTGCGCGTCGCCGGCGACGAAGACATCCAGGACAACCTTCGTCGTGCGGTCGAGGACCTGCGCAAGGCGGCGAACCGGCTGCAAGGCAAGAGCGATCGCTCGAGCCGGAACACGACGCTGCTGCTCGCGGGAATCGCGATCGGCATCCTCTTCAACCCCGTCACGGGCCCCGCGACTCGGAGCTGGCTCAAGGGTCTGCTCGGCGACGGCGACGAGGACTTCACCTACCAGGGCAACAACTCTCCGAACTAGTCGCCGGAGCGCTGCCCGCGCGAGCCTTCGCGCGCGCCACCTTGCGAGAGCGGCGGCGGCGCGAACGCGCGGACCAGCGAGCCGTCGCCCTCGGCCGAGACGGGCGCGACGAACGCGCGCGCGACCGAACCCGGACGCAGCCCGCTCGCGGTCGAGATGTCTGACACCTGGAGCAGGATCGCACCGGGCTTCGGCGCCGTCGCGGTCGCATTCGCCGCAGGAGCCCAGCCCGCACCGTCCGGGAAGACGATGTCCTCGACCCGTCGCCAGGCGACGAGGTACGGGTAGGCCGACACCACGCCGTCGTAGCCCATGTGGAGCATCCCGAGTGGGTGGATCTCGAAGTGGAGGTGGTAGGGCGTGCCCTGGGCGCCGCCCGAGTTGCCCATGAACCCCACGACGTCTCCGGCCTTCACGTCTGCGCCGTTCTGCGCGAGCGGCGAGAAGGCGGAGAGGTGCGCGTAGTAGAACTGATTGCCCTGCCTGTCGCGGAGCCAGAGCCGATAACCGCCGACGTCGTTCCAGCCCACCGAGAAGAGCGTCCCGTCGGCGACGGCGAGGAGCGGCGCGCCGAGTGACGAGAAGATGTCCTCGCCGTGGTGCCAGCCGGTGTCCGCGCGGGGAGCGCCGAACGTGTTCGTGAACGACGACTGACCGTAGACCGGGAAGACGTAGCGGCCCCGCGTGAGCTTCGGCCGGACGCCGACCGGCGGCTGGCGGACGAGCGGCGGGATCCCGGTGGGCTCGGCCGGCGACGGCTTCGACTTCGGGCCTTTCGAGGCGGACGGGACGGGCACCGCACCCGTCGAGGTCTGGGTGCTCGCCGCGTCGGGCGCGGTGACGGAGACCTCGGCATAGCCGACGAGGATCTGCGTTCCGGCCGGGAGACCGCCGTGCTCGACCGTCAGCCGGATGTCGAGTGCGGTGATGTTCCCTCGGTACGAACGTTCCGCCGGGGCCGAGCCCTGGGCCAGCACGATCGCGTAGCCCCAGGTGCCGAGGTCGACGCGGGCGTTGGGCCCGATCACAGCGGGCTGGCCGTTCACGACGAGCGAGCCCACGCTGGCGCCGTTGAAGTCGCCGGACGTTCCGGCCGTACTCGCGCGGGCCTGCGCCGAGCCCCGAACCGCGGTCGCGGTGACCTCACCCTGGAAGAGCGAGAGCGAGGTCACTTCCGACGAGGCGTTCGCCGTCGAGAGCTGGCCGGGGCTTGCCGACGCCGAGGCGACGGAGCCGCCCCAGGAGACGACGTCCATGCTCGGAAAGGAGCCCGCGTTCCCGAAGGAGACGGAGTCGACCGGCGCCGACACGACGGTCGTCGTGGCGCCAGCGCCGCCCGGCACGACCACCTTGAGCGCGAATGCCTGCGCGGTTGCGCCGCCGTCCCGCGCCGCGGACTCCGCCCCGGCGATTCCCGGGGCCAGCGCGAGCGGGAGGAGCGCCAGTGCAATCGAGAGCCGCTTCCCCACCGAGCGATTGATTCTGGCACAGGCATCTACAGGCCGCCGGAACCGCGCGGCGCTCGCCGCGCTTGCGAATGAGAATCGTTCTCACTATGCTCTCGTCGTGGCCGAGCTCGAGCTTCCCGCCGACGTCCGTCTGACTCCGCAGCGCCGTGCTGTTCTCGACGCCGTCCAACGTCAGGGAGGCGCGTTCACGGTCGTCCAGGTGTACGACCGCGCGCGCCGGCGCGAACCGTCCCTGGGCCTCGCGACGGTCTACCGGACGATCGAGCTGCTCCGCACGACCGGCTCGATCCGTCAGCTCGCCGGCGCAGGCGAGGGCGCGTACGTCCGCTGCCATACGGGACATCACCACCATCTCGTGTGCGTCTCGTGCGGCGCGGTCGAGGAGACCGAGCTCTGCGGTGCACCGTCCGCCGCCGTGTTGCAGCGCCGGCACGGGTTCCGCGCGCAAAACCACGAGCTCGACGTCTACGGGCTCTGCGCCCGCTGCACATGACCTGGATCGCAATCCCCTTCGCGCTCGTCACGGTGCTCGCGGCCTTCGGCGGAGGAGTCGCGGCGCTTCGGCTGAGCCGCGACCTGACCACGGCGATCGCGCTCTCGGGCGGTGTCGTCGTCGCCGTCGCGCTGTTCCACGTGCTGCCGGAGGCGATCGAGATCCTCGACTCGCCCCGCCGCGTCGGGATGCTCGTCGGCGGGGGCTTCGTCGGCTTCTTTCTGGTCGAGCGGCTGCTCGTCCTGCACCACCGCGACGCCCCTGAGGAGGCGCGCGCGCACAGTCACGTCGGCGCCCTCGGCGCCGGAGCGCTGGCGATCCACACGTTCATCGACGGACTCGGGATCGGAATCGCGTTCAGCCTCGACACGGCGACGGGCGTGCTCGTCTTCCTCGCCGTTGTCGCGCACGACTTCGCCGACGGGCTGAACGCGGTTGCCTTCGTGCTGCACCAGAACGGCACGCGGCGACGCGCGATCACCTGGCTTGCGATCGTCGCGATCGCGCCGCTGTTCGGCGCGATCGTCGGCGCCACGCTCGACATCTCGGAGCAGTCGCTCGGCGAGCTGCTCGCCGTCTACGCCGGGTTCTTCCTCTTCATGGGCGCGACCGACCTCCTGCCGCACGCGCACGAGCACCCGTCCGCGAAGCGGGTCGCCGTCACCGCAGCGGGGTTTCTGGCCGTCTTCCTCGTCAGCCTGCTAGCGACGCATTAGCGCGCTAGCCGCCGAGCTGTTTGCGCGCGAACTCCTTGAAGCGCGCGCGGGCGTCGTCGTCCGGGCCGAGCGGCTCGTCGTCGGCGTACTTCGGGTCGGCAGCGATCTCCTC
>JBDTVA010000208.1:0-3653 GCA_040007455.1 Actinomycetota bacterium
GTTCTCGAGCGCGCCGGTCGCCGACTGGAACCGGAGGTTGAAGAGCTCCTGGCGCCGGTCGTGCAGCTTCTGCTCGAGCTCGTCGTCGCTCAGCTCACGCAGCTCCCTAGGCTTCAAAGAGATCAGCCTCCCGCTTCACGATCTTCGTCTTCACCGACAACTTGCTCCCCGCGAGCTGCAGCGCCTCCTTGGCGAGCGCCTCAGGCACGCCGGCGAGCTCGAACATCACGCGACCCGGCTTGACGACTGCGACCCAGTGCTCGGGTGAGCCCTTGCCGGAGCCCATGCGCGTCTCGGCGGGCTTCTGCGTCACCGGCTTGTCGGGGAAGAGGTTGATCCAGACCTTGCCGCCGCGCTTGATCTTGCGCGTCATCGCGATTCGGGCGGCCTCGATCTGCCGGTTCGTCAGCCAGCCGTTCTCGAGCGCCTTCAGCCCGTAGTCGCCGAACTGCACGGTCGTCTGACCCTTCGCGGTGCCACGCCGGCGGCCGCGCTGGACCTTGCGGTACTTCGATTTCTTCGGAAGCAGCACTAGGAGTCAGCCTTCTTCTTACGCGGCGCGCGCTTCTTCGGCTTCTCCGCGTCGCCGGCCTTCTCGGGCTTGGTCGGCTTCTCGGTCGGCGCCTCGGTCGTCGTCGTGTCCGGAGCCTCGGCGACGGGAGCCGGCGTCGTCACGACCTCCGCCTCGATCACCGGCTGCTCGTTCACCTCGGCCGAGACGGCCTGCTCGTCGGTCTTCGGAAGCTCGACGTTGTCCTGCTTGGGCGTGCGGGAGCGCGGACGCGAGCCGCTGCCGCCGCGGCTGCGCGCCGCGCCGGTCTTCGCGCCGCCCGGGCCGCCGCCGGGCCGACGGCGCTGACGCACCGGGCCGAGCCCCTCGCGGTCGCGCTGACGGTCGCGGCCACCCTCGCGCGAGGCACCGAGGCCCTCGGTGACGCCGCCGCGGCGCCGGCGCGTGTCCTGCTCGCCGAGCCGCTGCTCCTTGCCGCCGATGTTCCCCTCGAAGCCCTCGGGCATGATCTCGCCTTTGTTGATCCAGACCTTGACGCCGATCCGGCCGAAGGTCGTCTTCGCCTCGACGAAGCCGTAGTCGATGTCCGCGCGGATCGTGTGCAGCGGGACGCGGCCCTCGGAGTAGCTCTCGGAACGCGACATCTCGCCGCCGCCGAGCCGTCCGCCGCACTGAATGCGGATGCCCTCGGCGCCGGAGCGCACCGCCGACGCGAGCGCGCGCTTCATCGCGCGGCGGAAGCTCACGCGGTTCTGCAGCTGCTCGGCGATCGACTGCGCGACGAGCTTCGCGTCGAGCTCGGGGCGCTTGATCTCGTTGATGTTGATGTGGACGTTCTTCTGGGTGATCGCATGCAGCTCCTTACGGAGCGCGTCGACCTCCACGCCGGACTTGCCGATCACGATCCCGGGACGCGCGGTGTAGATGTCCACGGTGATCCGCTGCTTGTCCTTGCGGATCAGGATGTCGGAGATGCCCGCGTGACCGAGCTTGCCCTGGATGTGGTCGCGGATCCTGATGTCCTCGATCAGGTACTGCGGGTACTGCTTCTTGTCCGTGTACCAGTTCGACTTCCAGTCGTGGATCACACCGACGCGCATGGCGCCCGGATGGACTTTTTGTCCCATGTGAGCTCTAGCTCCCCTTCTTCTGAGTGCGCCTGGTCGGCTGCGGTCGGTTCGTCGCGGAAGGCCGCGGCGTCGTGCCCGCGCCCTGGTCGGGGCGCTGCCGTCCACGGCGCTCCGAGCGCGGCTTCGGCGAGTCGGTCTTCGGTGCGTCGCTCTTCTTCGGCTTGGTGACGGTCGCGCCGTTCGTGGCTGCGAGCTCGATCGTGATGTGACAAGTGCGCTTGCGGATACGCGCGACGCGACCGCGTGCGCGCGCGCGCCAGCGCTTGAGCGTCGGGCCCTCGTCCGCGTACGCGGTGAAGACCACGAGCTCGTCGCCGACGAGGCCGTGGTTCGCCTCGGCGTTCGCGACGGCGGACCGGAGCACCTGCTCGATGTCGTGCGCGACCGCGCGCTCGCTGAACGCGAGCACCGTGCGTGCTTCCGGCACGGTCCTGCCGCGGATGTGCTCGAGCACGAGCCGCGCCTTGCGTGCGGACACGCGCACCCAACGCGCCTGCGCGCGAACGAGCTGTGTCTCTGTCGCCGTGGTGGACATCAGTGGTTCTCCTGGCGGCATCGGTGGATGCCAAGGTTGCGAGCACCAAGCGATGCAAGGACGCAGGGAGCGTTCGGGCTGACAAGCCCGGGCGCGACTGAGGACGCGGCAGCGCGCCGCGTGCTCGCGAGCTTGGCGCCGCCGGATGTCGTTAGGAGAGCCACTTACTTTTTCACCGTCGCCTTGCGGTCGCCCGAGTGGCCGCGGAACGTCCGCGTCGGAGCGAACTCGCCCAGCTTGTGCCCGACCATCTGCTCGGAGATGAACACGGGGACGTGCTTGCGCCCGTCGTGGACCGCGATCGTGTGCCCGATCATCTCGGGGAACACCGTCGACGTCCGCGACCAGGTGCGGATCATCTGCTTGGAGCCCGACGTGTTCATCGCCTCGATGCGCTGCAACAGGCGCTCCTCCACGTACGGCCCCTTCTTCGAGCTCCGGCTCACTTACGACCTCTCTTACGACTGCGGACGATCAACTTGTCGGATTCCTTGTGCTTGCGGCGCGTGGGCTTGCCGAGCGTCGGCACGCCCCAGGGCGTGACCGGGTGCCGGCCGCCCTTCGACTTGCCCTCGCCGCCGCCGTGCGGATGGTCGACCGGGTTCATCGCGGAGCCGCGCACCGTCGGCCGCTTGCCCTTCCACCTGCTGCGGCCCGCCTTGCCCCCGGTCTCGTTCTCGTGGTCGAGGTTTCCGACCTGCCCGACGGTGGCCCGACAGGTTAGCGGCACCCTCCGCATCTCGCCCGAGGGCAGCCGGAGCACCGCGAAACCCGTGTCCTTCGCGACGAGCTGCACGCCGGAGCCGGCGGAGCGCGCCATCTTGCCGCCCTGTCCGGGCTTCAGCTCGACGTTGTGCACGAGCGTGCCGGTCGGGATGTTCTCGAGCGGAAGCGCGTTGCCCGGCTTGATGTCGGCGCCGGGGCCCGACTCCACCATCGCGCCGGGGCGCAGGCGGGCAGGCGCGAGGATGTAGGCCTTCGCGCCGTCGACGTAGTGCAGCAGTGCGATCCGCGCTGAGCGGTTCGGGTCGTACTCGATCGCGGCGACCTTCGCCGGAACGCCGTCCTTCGTCCGCTTGAAGTCGACCACGCGGTAGCGGCGCTTGTGGCCGCCGCCCTGGTGGCGCGTCGTGATGCGACCCATGTTGTTGCGGCCGCCCTTGCGCTTGACCGGCTCGAGCAGCGACTTCTCCGGCGCCTTCTTCGTGACGTCCTCGAACGTCGAGACCGTCATGAAGCGGCGTCCGGGCGACGTGGGCTTGAATTTTCTGACCGGCATGACTAGACCTGGGCTCCTTCGAAGATCTCGATCGTCTGGCCCTCGGCCAGCTGCACGATCGCCTTCTTCCAGCCGGGGCGCGTGCCCTGGAACATGCCGCGCCGCTTCGGCTTCGCCTGCACCTTGACGATGTTCACCTTCTGGACCTTGACGTCGAAGAGCTCCTCGACCGCCTGGCGGACCTGCGTCTTGTGCGCG
>JBDTVA010000209.1:0-3641 GCA_040007455.1 Actinomycetota bacterium
GCCAGAGCTGCGCCTGGAGCTCGCCGCCGAGGCAGCGGAGCGCCGCCGCGCTGAGCACCGCCTGCCGGGTGCCGCCGATCCCGATCGCGAGATGGTCGTTCGTACCGCGGATCGCCGCGGAGATCGAGGCCGTCACGTCGCCGTCCTGGATCAGCTTGATCCGCGCGCCCGAGCGGCGGATCTCCTCGATCAGGTCGTGGTGGCGCGGACGGTCGAGCACGATCGTCGTGATGTCGTTGACGTTCCGGCCGAACGCCTCGGCAATCGCGCGGACGTTCTCCTCGATCGGCTTGTTGAGGTCGATCGCGCCACGCGCGCGCGGGCCGACCGCCATCTTGCGCATGTACATGTCCGGCAGCGTGAGGAGCGAGCCGGGCTCGCCGACGGCGATCATCGACATCGCCCCCGGTCCTCCCCGCGCGACGACGCCACGCCCCTCGAGCGGGTCCAGCGCGAGGTCGGCCGCCTCGCCGCCGGCCCCCACGGTCACGCCCATCGGCAGCAGCGGATCGCCTTCGGGCGCGCCGATCACGATGCGTCCGCCGATCGGCAGCTCGTCGAGCGCGCCGCGCATCGCCGAGAAGGTCGCCTCTTCGGCTCCCTCGACGTCGGCGCGGCCGAGCCAACGCGCGCCGGCGAGCGCCGCGCGCTCCGTCACGCGCGCGTACGACTCGCACAGGCAGGGCGGCCGGTCGCTCACCGGACGCGCTCGACTTGCTCGGCGCCCGAGAGCACGAGGTCGAGCACGTGCATCACTGCCTCGTCCACGTTCGCGGACTCGATCACGGCGACGTTCTCGCGGCGCGCGCGCGCGACGAGCTCGTCCTGGATCCGCCTGATCTCCTCGAAGCGGTCGAGGTACCGCGCCACCGGGCGCACACCGTCCGAGGACGCGTCGCGGACGTAGAAGTGCGTCTCGTGGACCGCGGGGTCCTCGATCTCGAGGATGCAGCGGGCGACGACGGCCTGCTCGGCCTCGGGCGGCGGCTCGACGAGGCCGGGCACGAGGTGGACGCCCTCGAGCACCATCGACCAGCCTTCCTCGAGCGCGCGGTCGAGCGAGGCATGGACGCCGGCGAGCACGTTTCGCGACTGGTCGAGAAAGCCCGCGATCGCGGGATCATCCGCCTCCTCGGGCTCGCGCAGCGCCTCCCCCGCCTCGAAGCTGGAGAAGTGGATCGACGGCATGAAGTCGCGCGAGAAGAACGCGCGCATCGTCTGCCGGATGAAGTCCGTGGACGTCACGCGCGTGATCCCGAGGCGGTACGCGAGCTCGGTCGCAACCGTGGACTTCCCCGTTCCCGTCGCGCCGCCGAGCAGGACGATCACCGGCAGGTCGAGCTCTCGGAGCGCGAAGTACCGGCGCAACCGACCCATCGCGGCGTCGTCCTCCGCGAGTTCCTCGATCCGGTCGAGGTCGGCGACCGTCTCGCCGCGCGCGCGCAGATCCTCTTCGACTCGACGCGCGAGATCGTGCGCGCGCATCGTCGGAACGCCGACCGCCGTCAGCGCACGCGCCATCAGCCCCTTCGAGTACGGGACGCCGTCGCCGCCGAGCGGCAGAGGCTCCGTGTGGCGCGGCTGGCTCGTCATGCACGCACCTGCTCGCGGACCGCGTCCTCCGCGAGCGCGAGGAGCCGCTCGTCGAGCCCGTCCGCAACGACATCGCTGCCGAGCAGCACGAGGCGCGCGCCACGCTCGGCCGCGGCTTCCGCGACGACGTCGATCGCCGCCGCCTTCAGCTCGACGAGGATCGTCGCCGCGTCGACGCGCTCGAGCTCCGCCCGCAGTGCATCGCGGTCGGCGAGGCTCGACGACACGTGGCGCACGTCGAGCCCCTGCTCTGCGAGCTCCGCGCCGATGGCCTCACGTGCTTCCGCAGGTGCGGTCGTGAACACCGCGACCGGGCCGTCGACGCTCTCGGCCGGACGCGGGCGCAGCCTCGCCTCGAGGACCGGCACGTCCGTGAGCTCGCGGATCGCCGCGAGCGACGCGCCCCCTCCGACCACGAGCACGAGGTCGGAGACGAGAATGCGGTACGCGTTCAGGTAGCCCGCCGTGACCTCGGGCGACTGGCCGCCGCCCACGACGAGCACGCGCTTGCTCGTGTCGATCGGCGGAAACGCGGCGCCGCTGCCCTCGAAGATGACGAGGTCCGGCGCGCGCTCGGCCGCGAGCGCGGCCCCGTCCCGCACGTTGGAGACGAACGTCGCCCCCGCGAGCCCCCCGCCTGCCCGGCGGCAGCCGATGGTGACGACGCCCGCGAGCGCAGCGTCCTCGAGGTAGTCGGAGGCGGCATGGCGACCACTACGTGAGAGCGCGAGCAGGTCGTCCAGCGTGGGCGGTGTCTCGGCCACCTCGGGCTGCGCCGGCCCGCCGCGGCCCATCGCGACGACCACGACGTCGTAGTGCTCGGAGAGCACGCGTGCCGCGTGCGCTCCGACGGCCGTCTTCCCGACGCGCTTGCCGGTGCCGACGATCCCGATCGACGGGAGCTCGAATGGCTCGAGAGCCGGCGGGTCGAAGCGAAAGTCCGCGCCGACGTACGGGAGCCCGAGCGCCAGCGCGCGGCTCGCGAGCCGAAGCCGGTCGGGCGGTCCGAGCACGGGCTCGTCCGAGAGGTCGACGACGACCTCCGGATCGTGCTCGAGCGCCTCGGCCAGCGAGTCGACCAGGGGCACGCCGTAGTCCTCGCCGCCCCGCAGCTTCTCGGTTCCGCCGACGAGGTGGGCTGCGACGAACTCGTACGGCAGCTCCTCGAGGGCGTCCCGGATCGTCGAGACGTAGTGCTCGCCGTCGATGATCGCGAGCGCGCGCGTCACGAGCGGGTCGTGACCTCTCCCTCGATCCGCGCCGTGTACTTCTCGAACGAGCGCGTGTCGGTGGAGAACTGGATGATCTTCTCCTGGCCGTGGAACGGGTACTTGCGCCATACGTCGACGTGCGGCCCCGTCACCTCGATCACGTTGTAACAGGGTCGCGTCTTTCCGCGAAGTCGCAGCGTCGAGACCGTCCCGGCGTTCACCACGAAGATGTCCTCGAGCCGCCACGCGTACGGCACGTGCTTGTGCCCCGAGAGCACGAGGTCGACGTGGGAGCGCTGGAGGCACTCGATCGCGTCGCCGGCGTCGTAGACGACGTTGCGCTCGCGCCCCGTGCCCGGCACCGGCAGCAGGTGGTGGTGAAGCGCGAACACGCGGAGCCCCGGCCCCGCCCCGTCGAATTGCTCTTCGATCCAGCGGTAGCGGCCGCGCCCGACGTGCCCGTGGTCGAGATCGGGCTCGCTCGAGTCGATCGCGACCACGGTGCAGTCGTCCACCTTCAGCACCGAGTTGCGGTCGCCGAAGAGATCTTCGAAGTGGACGTAGCCGACGTTCCGCGAGTCGTGGTTGCCCGGGATCACGACGACGGACGGGCACTCGATCCGGTCGAGGTACTCCCGCGCCATCCGGTATTCCTCCTTGAACCCGAAGACGGTGAGGTCGCCCGTGCAGACAACCGCGCGTGGCCCCATCTCGTTGATCTCCGAGATTGCCCGCTCGAGCAGGCTCGGCTGGAAGTGCGGATCGCCGCAGTGCAGGTCCGAGATGTGCGCGATCGTGTAGCCCGGACGTCCGTCGTTCGACATTTCGCCAAGTCTA
>JBDTVA010000210.1:0-3630 GCA_040007455.1 Actinomycetota bacterium
CTCCGCAACGCGGTGGCGCACAAGGAGCTGAAGCACCGGATCAACGAGCCCGGATTCGTTCGCGCGTCGCGCTCGATGAGCCAAATCGGGGGGTAGAACAGCGCCCCCGGTGGACTAGAATCAGCGGGTCGTGAGCGTCACCGCCGCAGCAGTCCCCCCGCAGGACGGGCGCAAGATCCTGCCCAGCGGGTGGGGCGACCTCGTCCTGCAGATCGGGATCTGGTTCGGGTTCCTCGCCGCGTATCAGGTCGCGCGCGGTGTCGCCGACCGGAACGCCGCGACAGCCTTCGAGAACGGCCTCAAGGTGATCGACCTCGAGAGCCGCGCGAACTCGCTGTTCGAGCTCAGCCTGCAGGGGCTCGTCGACTCGTCGCAGGTGCTCGCGGTGATCACGTCGTGGACGTACTGGCTCTCGCAGTTCACCGTGCTCGGCCTCGCTCTGCTCTGGGTCTACCTGCGCCGGAACGACGTCTTCTCGCGGTTCCGCAACGTGATCATGCTGGCGAACGTGATCGGCCTCGCCGGCTACGTCTCCCTGCCGACTGCGCCGCCGCGGATGTTCCCCGACGTCGGCTTCGTCGACACGCTCGCCAACTTCGCGAGCTTGAACCATGGCAGCGGACTCATCCAGCTCGCCTCGAACCCGTACGCGGCGATGCCGAGCCTCCACTCCGCCGACTCGCTGATCGTCGGCCTGATCATGGCCGCGCTCGTCACGCGCTGGTGGGCCAAGGCGCTTTGGCTCGCCTGGGCTCCCTGGGTCTGGTTCTCGGTCATGGCGACCGGCAACCACTTCTGGCTCGACATCGCGGCCGGCGTGCTCGTCGCTGCGATCGCCGCGCTCGTGCTGGAGCGCCGCCGCCTGCTCCGCTTCATCTGAGCCGCGACGAGATGGCGCTCGGCCGCCTGAAGGCCACGTACACGACCGGCGCGCGTCGGCTCGCCTCGCGCTCGATCACGGGTCTGACGCGAACCCGCGTCACGCCGAACGCCTTGACCGCCGCCGGCGTCGTGCTCTGCGCCGTCGCCTCGGTGCTCGTGTACTTCGAGTACCGCAAC
This sequence comes from Actinomycetota bacterium, assembly GCA_040007455.1. Classification (GTDB taxonomy): domain Bacteria; phylum Actinomycetota; class Thermoleophilia; order Gaiellales; family Gaiellaceae; genus JACCTU01. The sequence continues at coordinate 1,060 of JBDTVA010000210.1, forward strand.
GAGCTCGTCTTCTTCTGGGCCGGCGCGGCGCTCTTCGTGTTCGGCTCGATCCTCGACATCCTCGACGGCGCGCTCGCTCGGGCGGGTGGGAAAACGACGCCGTTCGGCGCGTTCGTCGACTCGACCACCGACCGGATCAGCGAGGCCTTCATGCTCGGAGCGATCGCGCTCGTCCTGACGCGGGAGGGAAGCGAGCTCGGGGTCGGCCTGACGGTCGCCGCGATCGCCGGCTCGTTCCTCGTCAGCTACGCCCGGGCCCGCGCGGAGGCACTCGGCCTGCGGGGAGACGTCGGCATCGGTTCGCGGGCCGAGCGCGTCGTCGTGATCACCGCCGGCCTCGTGCTCGCGCCCTGGGGCGTGCTGCCGTGGGCAATTGGCGTTCTCGCGGCCACCGCGTGGTTCACGGTGCTGCAGCGAGTTCTGCACGTGCGTCGCGAGCTTCGATCAGGCGCGTAGCTTGACGTCGCGCCGCGCCCTGCAGAGAGCGGCCGCGATCGCAGTGGTGCTCGCCGCGTTCGCGTTCGTGCTCCCGCGGCTGGCCGACTACGGCGAAGTGTGGCGCGAGGTGAAGACGCTGGACGCGCGGTCGCTCACGCTGCTCGCGGGCGTGACGGTGATCAACCTCGCGACGTTCGCACCACCGTGGATGGCGGCGCTACCGGGGCTCGGTTTCTGGCGCGCCTTCGTGGCGACGCAGGCGTCGACCGCATCCACGTACGTCGCGCCGGGTGGAGCCGCTGTGGGGATCGCCGCCTCGCTCGTGCTCCTGAGGAAATGGGGCTACCGGACGTCGGATGCCGCGCTCGCCGCAGCGCTGACTGGGATCTGGAACCAGCTCACGCTCCTCGGCTTCCCCGCGCTCGCGCTCGGGCTGCTCACGCTCACCGGCGGCCAGAACCCTTTGCTGCGAACCGTCGGGCTGCTCGCACTCGTCGGCTTCGCGGTCGGCCTCGTGGTCTTCGCGTGCGCGCTGGTGAGCAACCGGCTCGCGCGCCGCGTGGGCACATTGGCCTGGCGCGGCGCGCGTCGGCTCGCGCGAGTCGCACGCCGGGGCGAGATCCGCTGGGACGCCGAGACGATCGTGCAGTTCCGCCGGCGAACGGCCCAATTGCTCGCCCGACGGTGGCACGTGCTCACCGTCGCCACGCTCGTCGGGCAACTCTCCGTGTTCGCGGTGCTCCTCACGTGCCTGCGCACGCTCGGCGTGACCGGAGGCGAGGTCAGCCTCGTCGAGGCGTTCGCCGCCTGGTCGCTGGTCCGCCTGCTCGGGTCGCTGCCGCTGACTCCGGGTGGGATCGGGATCGTGGAGGTCGGCCTGACGGGGCTCCTCGTCGGCTTCGGCGGCAGCCACGCAGAGGTCGTCGCGGCGGTCCTGCTCTACCGCTTTCTGACCATCGTGCCGACGCTCGCCCTCGGGGTCGCGCTCGGTGCAACGTGGCGACCGAGGGGCGCCACGCCGGCGGGCTGAAGAGCGTCCCTCGCCTGCTATCGCAGGTATGCTATATAGCAGGTATGCGATCTAACGCAGTGGCGCTCGGACGCGTCAAGGAGACCTACACGACCGGGGCGAGGCGGATCGCGTCGCGCTCGATCGTCGGCCTCGCCCGCACCCGAGTCACTCCGAACACGCTGACGACGGCCGGCGTCACGCTCTGCGCGCTCGCCTCCGTCGTCGTCTACTTCGAGAACCGACACGAGCTTCTCTTCTTCTGGCTCGGTGCGGTCCTCTTCGTCGCGGGATCGGTGCTCGACATCCTCGACGGCGCCCTCGCAAGGGCGGGCGGGAAGACGACGCCCTTCGGCGCGTTCATGGACTCGACCACAGATCGGATGAGCGAGGCCTTCATGCTCGGTGCGATCGCGCTCGTGCTCGTCCGCGACGGCAGCGAGCTCGGTGTCGGCCTGACGGTTGCCGCGATCGCCGGCTCGTTCCTCGTCAGCTACACGCGGGCCCGCGCCGAGGCCCTCGGCCTGCGCGGCGACGTCGGGATCGGCTCCCGAGCCGAGCGCGTCGTCGTGATCACCGCGGGCCTCGTGCTCGCTCCGTGGGTCCCGCTCGAGCTCGCGCTCGGGGTGCTCACGGCCACGGCCTGGATCACCGTCCTTCAGCGCGTGCTGCACGTCCGCAACCAACTTCGAACCAGAGGAGAGACCCCGAATGTCTGACAACGGCAAGGTCCGCGTCGCGATCGTCGGCGTCGGCAACTGCGCGAACGCACTCCTGCAGGGCGTCGAGTACTACCGCGACGCCGACCCCGATCGGTTCGTCCCCGGCCTGATGCACGTCGACCTCGGCGGCTACCACGTCGGCGACATCGAGTTCACCGCCGCGTTCGACGTCACGACGACGAAGGTCGGCAAGGACCTCGCCGACGCGATGTGGGCCCATCCGAACGACACGATCAAGTTCGCCGACGTGCCGCCGACGGGAATCAAGGTCTCGCGCGGGATGACGCACGACGGGATCGGCAAGTTCCTCTCCGAGGTCGTCGACAAGGCGCCGGGAGAGACCGACGACGTCGTCCGGATCCTCAAGGAGACGAAGACCGACGTCGTCGTCAACTACCTCCC
>JBDTVA010000211.1:0-3627 GCA_040007455.1 Actinomycetota bacterium
CTCGGCACGGCCGCTCTCGAGCTGGGTGCGATCTCGATGTTCTGGTACTGCTTCCGCGAGCGCGACCTGATCCTCGACCTCGTCGAGATGGTCTGCGGGACGCGCATGCACACGCGCTACTTCCAGACCGGCGGGCTCGCCGAGGACATCCCCGTCGGCTTCTATCCGCAGGCGCGCGAGTTCGTGGAATGGATGCCGAAGGCGATCGACGACTACGAGCGCCTCCTCTCGAACAACGAGATCTGGCTCGAGCGCACCAGGGGCATCGGGCTCCTCTCCGCCGACGACGCGATCGCGCTCGGGCAGTCCGGCCCGGTGCTGCGCGCGTCGGGCGTCGACTGGGACCTGCGGAAGGCCGAGCCGTACCTCGCGTACGACCAGGTCCACTTCGGCGTGCCCGTGTACCCGAACGGCGACGTGTACGACCGCTACAAGGTGCGCGTCGACGAGATGCGCGAGTCGACGCACATCGTCGAGCAGTGCCTCGACCGGCTCGAGGGCATGCACGGCGAGCCGTGGATCGCGGACGACCGCAAGGTCGTGCTCCCGCCGCGCCACGAGCTGCACACGTCGATGGAGTCGCTGATCCACCACTTCAAGATCGTCACCGAGGGCTACCGCGTTCCCGAAGGCGAGGTCTACGTCGCGATCGAGTCGCCGCGCGGCGAGTCCGGGTGCTACGTCGTCTCCGACGGCGGCGCGAAGCCCTGGCGGGTCAAGTTCCGCGCGCCGTCCTTCGTCGCGCTCGAGGCCACGGCCACGTGCATGCGCGACGCCCTCGTCGCGGACCTGATCGCGATCGTCGGCTCGCTCGACTCCGTCATGGGCGAAACAGACAGATGACAGCCGTCGAAAATCCTTCGGATTTCCGCCGGATGGTTCAGGAGATCGCGGGTCAATACCCAGACCCACGATCGGCTGTCCTTCCGGCACTGCGGCTCGCGCAGGAGCGCGACGGCTACCTGACGAGGGAAGGCTTCTGCGACGTCGCCGACGCGCTCGACCTGACGCCCGCGTACTGCGAGGGCGTCGCGAGTTTCTACGACATGTTCCACCTGGAGCCCGTCGGCGGGCAGCTCGTCGAGGTCTGCACGAACGTCTCCTGTGCGCTCGTCGGCGCGCAACAGGTGCTCGAGGCGTTCGAGTCCGAGCTCGGTGTGCGCGCGGGCGGGACGACCGACGACGGCGCGGTCACCCTGCGGGCGATCGAGTGCGCAGGCGGTTGCGGCTGGGGGACGGTCGTCGCTGTCAACCACCGCTACCGCGAGCCGGTGCGGCCCGAGGACGTGCCCGCGATCGTGGATGAGGTGCGCGGTGCCGGTTAGGGAGATCGTGCTCGACGGGGCGGCCGACCACGACCTGACGCAGATCGGCGCATACCGCGAGGTCGGCGGCTACGCGTCGCTCGACAAGGCGCGCGGCATGGAACCGGACGCGGTGCTCGAGGAGATCCTCGCCGCGAACATCCGCGGTCGCGGCGGCGCCGGCTTCCCGATGGGCAAGAAGGCGAGCTTCCTCGCGAAGGACACCGGCAAGCCCGTGTACCTCGTCGTGAACGCCGACGAGTCCGAGCCCGGCACGTTCAAGGACCGCGAGATCATGCACCGCGTACCGCACCGGCTGCTCGAGGGCTGCCTGATCACGGCGCACGCGATCGAGTCCCAGAACGTCTTCATCTACATCCGCGGCGAGTACCTCGCCGAGTTCGAGGTGCTGCGAGCGGCGCTCGACCAGGTGCGCGAGGCAGCGCTGCTCGGCGGCGTGACGGTCGTGCTGCACCGGGGCGCGGGCGCGTACATCTGCGGCGAGGAGACTGCGCTCCTCGAGTCGCTCGAGGGCAAGCGCGGCCAGCCGCGCTCGAAGCCGCCGTTCCCGGCGGTGCAGGGCCTCTACGCCTCGCCGTCGCTGATCAACAACGTCGAAACGATCACGACCGTCCCGAAGATCATCGAGCTGGGCGGTGCCGAGTACGCGAAGCTTGGGTTGCCGAACTCGACCGGCACGCGCGTGTTCTCGTTGTCGGGGAACGTCGTGCGCGGCGGGAACTACGAGCTGCCGCTCGGCACGTCGCTCCGCGAGCTGATCTACGACATCGGCGGCGGGATCCCGGACGGGCGGGAGCTGAAGGCGATCATCCCCGGCGGCTCGTCGGTGCCGGTGCTGACGGCCGAACACGTCGACGCCCTGCTCGACTTCGACTCGATGGCCGCGTTGAAGACGTTCCTCGGCTCCGGTGCCGTGATCGTGATCGACGACCGCTGCTGCATGGTGCAGCTCGGCCTTCGCGTCGCGCAGTTCTACATGCACGAGTCGTGCGGCAAGTGCACGCCGTGCCGCGAGGGCACCCGCTGGCTGGTGCAGATCCTCGAGAAGATCGAGGACGGGCGGGCCGAGCGTTCGGAGCTCGACCTGCTCCTCTCGGTCTGCGCGGAGATGCTCGGCACGGCGCTCTGCCCGCTCGCGGACGCAGCGGCGATGCCGGTCGCGAGCTACGTCGAGCAGTTCCGCGACGACTTCAGGCGGCACATCGACGAGGGCGAATGCCCGTTCCCCGACTCACCGCTCGACCACGTCCTCGCACCCGTCGACCAGCATCGCGGCGAGCATGTCCACGCCTGAGCTCGTCACCGTCGTCGTCGACGACCGCGAGGTGCAGGTGCCGAAGGGCACCGGCCTCGTCGAGACCGCGCTCGCGGCCGGGATCGAGATCCCGGTCTTCTGCTACGAGCCGCGGCTCGGGCCCGCGATCGGCGCCTGCCGCATGTGCCTCGTCGAGATCGAGGGGATGCCGAAGCTCCAGGCCGGCTGCACGCTGACCGCACAGGAGAGTCTCATCGTGCGCACGCCGCAGACGTCCGCGAAGGCCGAGGACGGCGCGAAGGCGATGCTCGAGTTCCAGCTCGTCAACCACCCGCTCGACTGCCCGGTCTGCGACAAGGGCGGCGAGTGCCCGCTCCAGGACCTGACGTTCCGCTACGGGCCCGGGAACACGCGAATGTCGTTCTCGAAGCTGACCATGGACAAGCCGATCCCGATCTCGCCGCACATCGCCCTCGACCGGGAGCGGTGCATCCTCTGCTACCGCTGCACGCGCTTCTCCGAGAGCGTCGCAGAGGACGGCGAGCTCGTCGCCGTCAACCGCGGCGCGCAGTCGGTGATCGCCACGTTCGAGGACGAGCCGTACCGCGACCGGTTCTCGGGCAACGTGATCGAGCTCTGCCCCGTCGGTGCGCTGACTTCGACCGAGTACCGCTTCGAGGGACGGCCGTGGGAGATCCAAGACGTGCCGTCGGTCTGCGGGCTCTGCCCCGTGGGCTGCAACGTCGGGGTGACGACGCGCGAGGGGAAGGTCAAGCGGATCCTCTCGCGGAACCATCCCGAGGTCGACCGCGGCTGGCTCTGCGACAAGGGGCGCTTCGCGTTCCCGGCACTGCGCGCGAAGGACCGCATCGTCGATCCGCTCCGGCGCGTCCGCCGGCGCGGGTTCGAGGAGGCGTCGTGGGACGACGCGCTCGACGAGGCGGAGCGGCTCCTGCGCGACGCCGGCGGGTCGGTGCACGTCGTGCTCTCCGGTTCGGAGACGAACGAGCTCGCGTACGGGCTCGCGAAGCTGGCGGCGGCGGTCGG
>JBDTVA010000212.1:0-3627 GCA_040007455.1 Actinomycetota bacterium
AGCAGCCTGCGCGTCGCGTCGGCGACCTCGTCGACCGCCGCGTCGAAGACCCCCTCGTTCGCCTGCGACGGCTTCGTGTACCCGCTGACCTTGCGGACGTACTGGAGCGCGGCGCCGCGGACCTCGTCCTCGGTCGCCGGGGGCTCGAAGTTGTAGAGCGTGTGGATGTTTCGGCACATGCCCGTATTCAAGCTGCCACGAGGGCCGCTCGGCGAGCGACCTCGTCCTGGAGCAGCCCCTCGCCGGCGGCGAGCGCCTCTGCCTCGCGCCGGGCGAGCTCCAGCAGGTCGCGATCGCCCCGGAGCGAGGCGAAGCGCAGGCCGAACGCACCGGACTGCCGCGTGCCGAGCAGCTCGCCCTCGCCGCGGATCTCGAGGTCGCGCTCGGCGAGCTCGAAGCCGTCGGTCGTCTCGACCATCGCCTCGAGTCGGGCGCGCGCGGAGTCGGTCAGCTCGTCCTTCGCACGCGAGACGAGCAGGCAGTACGACTGCTCTCCCCCGCGCCCCACTCGGCCGCGGAGCTGGTGCAGCTGGGCCAGTCCGAAGCGGTCGGCCTCCTGCACGATCATCACCGTCGAGTTCGCCACGTCGACGCCGACTTCGATCACGGTCGTCGCGACGAGCACGTCGAGCTCCTGCGCCTTGAACTGCGCCATCAGCGAGCGGCGGTCGGCGGGCTTGAGCCGTCCGTGGAGACAGCCGACGCGGAAGCCCTCGAGCTCGCCGTGCCGGAGTCGCTCCGCCTCCACTTCCGCCGCCTTCGCCTGCCGCGTCTCAGACTCCTCGATCACCGGGCAGACGACGTACGCCTGCCGGCCCTCCTCGAGGAGGCGGCGCAGGCGCGTGTACCCCTCCGAGCTCCGCTCCTCCGGGATCCAGCGCGTGACGATCGGCTTGCGGTTCGCCGGCGGCTTCGCGATCTCGCTGACCGAGAGATCGCCGTAGAGCGTCAGCGCGAGCGTGCGCGGGATCGGGGTCGCGGTCATGTGCAGGACGTGCGGCGAGCGTCCCTCCGAGAGCGCCCTGCGCTGCTCGACGCCGAACCGGTGCTGCTCGTCGACGACGGCGACTCCCAAGTCGTCGAGCTCTGCGCCTTCCTGGATCAGCGCGTGCGTCCCGACGACGATCTGCGCGTCGCCCACGCCGGACCTCGCGTGGCTCGTCAGCAAGGCGGCGCGCACGCCGAGCGCGACGCAGATCGGGTCGATCGTCAGGAAGTGCTGCTCGGCGAGCGTCTCGGTCGGGGCCATCAGCGCGCCGCGGTAGCCGTGCTCGACCGCGCGCAGAAGCGCGTAGAGCGCGACGACGGTCTTGCCCGAGCCGACGTCACCCTGCAGCAGACGCTGCATCGGGACGCTTCGGGCGAGGTCGTGGTCGAGCTCGGCGATCGCGCGCTCCTGGTGCTCCGTGAACGCGAACGGCAGCGCGCCGCGGTAGCGCTCGATCAGCTCGCCGGGCGCGCCGAGCTCCGGCGCCTCCGCGTCCTCACGGTCGCGGCGCGCGAGCGCAAGCGCCAGCTGAAGCTCGAGCAGCTCGTCGAACGCGAGCCGCCGACGGCCGCGCTCGGCGTCTTGCTCCGACTGCGGCCGGTGGATCGCGACGAGCGCGTCGCGCACGATCGGCAGCTCGAGCCGCGCGCGCAGCACCGCGGGCAGCAGGTCGCCGACGTCGTTTGCGTACGGCAGCGCCGACTCCACGAACGCGCACAGCCGCTTCGTCGTCACGTCCTCGCTCGCGGGATAGACCGGCGCGAAGTCGGCGGTCTGCGTCGTCTCGCCGAGGTCGTAGCTCTTGACCACGAAGTCGTTGCGGCGTCGCTGCCCGCGGAGACGCACGTGCGTGCCGGGCTGCAGCTTGTCCGCCAGCCACTCCTGGTTGAACCAGACCGCGTCGATGTGCCCGCTGTCGTCCTCGACGCGCGCGGTGACGATCGTCAGCCGCCGTGCGCGCCGCTTCTTCACGCTGCGCACGACGCCCGAGATCGCCGCCTCCTCCTCGCCGAAGAGCTCCACGATCCTGAGCTCAGGCGCGGCAGGCTCGTAGCGAAACGGCGCGTGCCGGAGCAGGTCGCCGACCGTGCCGAGCCCGAGCTTGGCGAGCCGCTTCGCGACGGTGACGCCGATCCCCGGCAGGACGTCGAGCGCGCGCTCGAGCCGCTCGGGCCGGGGCGTCGACCGCGAGGGTGGCCAATGCCCGGGCGGGTCCACGCCCGTGAAACCCGCTGCGGTGCGGATCGGTGTCATCACGACGACCAGAGCCGGACCGAGTATGGAAAGCAGCCCGGACGGATTGCTAATGGTCGTCCGTGAACCAGAAGAAGCCGACGGTGCCCGGACCCGCGTGTGTCCCGACGACCGCACCGAGCGTCGTCACGATCTCGACCTGCGCCTTGGGTCGCTCGCCCGCGACCATCTTGCGCAGCTGCTCCGCACGCTCGGGCGCGTCGGCGTGCGCGATGCCCACGCGAAGACGCTCCGTGTCGATCGTCGAGTCGGTGAACTGCTGCTGGAACTCGGCGAACGCCTTGGCCGCACCGCGCACCCGTTTGAGCGGGATCACTTCACCGTTCTCGATCGTGAGGATCGGCTTCACGTGCAGCAGCTGGCCGGCGAACTTCGCGGCGCGGCCGATCCGGCCGCCCCGCTGCAGGAACTCGAGCGTGTCGACGGTGAAGAGCAACCCCGCGTTCTCCTTGAACCGCTCGACGAGCGCGTCGATCTCCTCGTCGGTCGTGCCGCGCTCGAGCCGGCGCTGGACCGCGAAGCCCAGCATCGCGATCGCCGCCGACGCGGTGCCCGAGTCGATCGCGCGCACCTTGTCGCCGAAGTCCTCGGCCGCGACGCGAGCGCTCTGGATCGTTCCCGAGAGCGACTCCGGAATGTGAATCGAGAGGATGCGGTCGTAGCCGGCGAGCTCCGTGTACGTCGCGGCGAAGTCGCCCGGCGTCGGTTGGGAGGTCGTCGGCGTCGTCGGCGACGTGCGCAGGCGCTCGTAGAACTCGTGCGGGCCGAGCTCGACGTAGTCGCGGTAGCTCTCGTCGCCGAAGCGGACGTACAGCGGGACCATGCGCCAGTTGGGGAAGCGTTCCGCGGCCTCCGGGAAGTCGGCGGTCGAGTCGAGCACAATCGCGGTGTTCTGCGTGGTCAGGTTCACGGGAGCTCACGCCCGCCCGCGCGCAGGATCGCCCCGACGATCTCGTCGAGGCCCTGGTCCTTCGTCAGGCAGGCAACCGCGCCGGCCTCCTCGAGTGCCTTCATCTCGCGGAGGTTCGCAGAAGCGGTCAGCGCGACGACGTTCGTGCCGGGACAGCTCGCGACGACGGCCCGCGTCGCCTGCACGCCGTCCAGCCCCGGGAGCCGGTAGTCCATCACCACGACGTCGGGCTTGTGCTCGACGCACGCGGGCACGGCGAGGGTCCCGTCGGCGACCGACGCGACCACGTCGATGTCGTCGCGCAGCCCGAGGAGCAGCTCGAGCGCCTCGCGGAAGACCTGGTTGTCCTCGACCAGGACGACGCGGACCGGGTCATCCGTCACTCGGCCGAGAGCAGGAGCGGGTAGTGCGGCTGGCCGCCGTCCTGCACGTCGACCTCGACGTCGGGGTGCTGCTTCGCGAGCGAGGCGACGAG
>JBDTVA010000213.1:0-3625 GCA_040007455.1 Actinomycetota bacterium
CGACGGCAGTGTCGAGGACGACCTGTCCGCCGCTCTGCGCGACGATGCCGTGCACCGTCGGGAGGCCGAGACCGGTTCCCTCTTCGCCCTTCGTGGTGAAGAACGGCTCGAAGATGTGCGTCGCGATGGCCGCGTCGATGCCGGAGCCTTCGTCCTCGACGCTCAGCACCGCGTGGCGCGGGCGATCGTCGCCGTCGCTGGGCTCGAGATCCCCCGTCGCGACCTGAATCCTCAGCACGCCGCCGCCCGGCATGGCGTCCCGTGCGTTGAGCGCGAGGTTCGTGATCACCTGCTCGAGCATGCCGCGGTCCGCCTTCACCAGCACCGGCTGCTCCGCGAGTGTCGTGACGAGCTCCACGTTGTCGCCGATCAGCTGCTTCAGGAGCCCGTCCGTCTCACGGACGATCTCGTTCAGGTCGAGCACTTCGGGATTCAGCACCTGCCTGCGCCCGAACGCGAGCAGTTGCCTCGTGAGGCCCGCAGCCTGATCGGCGGCCGTGAGCACCGCTTCGACGTACTCCGACACGCCTTCCTCGCCGCGCTGGATCTTGCCGCGCGCGAGCTCGCCGTAGCCGCGAATCGCCACGAGCAAGTTGTTGAAGTCGTGTGCGACGCCACCCGCGAGCTGGCCGAGCGCCTCGAGCTTCTCCGCCTGGCGTAGGCGGGTCTCGAGCAGCGCGCGCTCCCCTTCGGCGGTCCGCCGGTCGGTCTCGTCGAGCGTGACGCCGACGATCCGGGTCGGGGTGCCGTCGGCGTTCCGGAAGACGGTGCCGCGGTTGACCACCCGGCGGATCTCGCCCGAGGGCCGCACGACGCGGGCGAGAGACTCGTAGGTGAGCTCGCCGGATGCCATGACGCGTTCGAGCTCGGCCTTCAGGGAGCTCCGGTCATCCGGGTGGACGTACTCGAAGGCGTTCTGCATCGTCGGCTGGTACGACAGCGGATCGATGCCGTTGATCTCGTACAACTCGGGAGTCCAGCGCAGCTCGTCGGTTTCGAGGTTCAAGTCCCATGCTCCGAGACCGCCGGCAGTCTGCGCGAGCCGCAGGAGTGCCTCGCTTCGCACGAGCTCCTCTTCGGCGAGCTTGCGCTTGGTGATGTCGACCGAGACCCCGAGGATGCGCACCAGATCGCCCTTCTCGTCCCGACGCCCGGTGGAGCGCACGAGGAGCCAGCGAAGCTCGCCGTCCGGCCTCACGATCCGGCATTCGAACTCGATGTTGGGGTCAGCACTCGACGCGCCCGTCACCGTCGTCCGGACTCGTTCGCGGTCGTCAGGATGGATGAGCGCCGCGAACTGCTCGAAGCCTGCCGGATGCGCCGGATCGACGCCGTACAGCATTCGGAGGCCGCTCGACCAGGCTGTCGCACCGGTGACGAGGTCGAGATCCCAGGTCCCCATCCCCGCGCCCTCCTGCGCAAGCCGAAGTCGCTCCTCGCTCTGCACGACCTCCAACTCGCGCGCCTTGCGCGCCGTGATGTCGTGTGCGATCTCGAAGGTGCCCAGCTGCGTGCCGTCGCGGTCGCAGTACGGACCCTTGGTCGCGAGGAACACCCGCGTCTCGTCACCGAGCGGCCCGGACTCCTCGAAGGTCTCCGTCGTTCCGCGTTCGAGGATCAGCCGGTCGGTCTCGGCCATCGCGTCCGCAAGCGGACCGGGCGACACCTCCTGGATCGTGTGTCCAATCAGCTCCTCCCGGGACCGGCCGAGCGCCTTCGCCCCACTCGCGTTGACCGCGATGATCCGGCCGTCGAGGTCCTTGACGAAGACGTAGTCGGTCGTTCCCTCGATCACCGCCGCGAGCGCCCGGTGCGTCGATTCGGCGTCCTCCTCGGCGGCTCGGCGGCGAACCGCGCTCGCCAGGAAGTCGCCAACGGCGCTGCGGAAATTCACGCGGGCGCGATCAGGCTCTTCGGCAAGCCGTTGGTACTCGCGAGGGCCTCTTCGATGGTCGCAACGATCGTGTCGGGATGTGCGCCCTTCTCGAGGTAGCCCGCAGCTCCGAGCGCGATCACCTCGTCGGCGGCGATCGAGCCCGCAAAGCCCGAGAAGACGATGATCCGGGCGTCGGGCGCGACCTTGCGGAGCTCCGGTAGCGCCTCGAGGCCGCTGCGGATCGGCATCGCGAGGTCGAGCAGGATCACATTCGGCTGCAGCCGTGTCGCCTGGACGACGGCGTCGTTCCCGTCGGCAGCTTCACCGACGACTCGCATCCCAAGGCTGGCGCCCACGACCGCGCCGAGCAGCGAGCGCATCGCGTCGTTGTCGTCGCAGATGAGCACGCCCACTCCTGCGTCGCCGTACGTGGGAGCTCCGTTGCTCAAGCTAGCTCGGCGCCGAGTCGCGGATCAGGTCTTGAAGCGGCACTCCTTGTCGTCGCAATTCGTCGAGTGATCTGCTGACGATCGCGCGAGCGTTCTCGAGTGCGTTCTGCAGCGCTTCCTTCGATTCGTCTCGCCGGTCGAGCTCGAGCGCGAGGTGGGCGACGGAGAGTGACTGAACGACGCCGTCGTGGAGTTCGAGCACTTGACGCTGTTGGGCGTCTCGGCGGCCTGTCTCGCGCACCGTCTCCGCGTTGCGGCGATCGAACGCCCCCTGCAGGTGTTGGAACTCGCTGAAACGGCGCAAGGTGATGTCGATCGCGCTTTGCAGCTCTTCCGGCCTGCTGTCGACGATGTAGGCGAAGACGCCGCGTGCGGCGGCCTCGTTGACCCAGACTCCGTCGTAGGTGTCGAGCAGGGCAATCACCGGGCAGAACGCCTCCGCGACGATCTCCGAGATCTGCTGGAGCGCGTGCTCGGCGCTCTCGCCGAGTCCGACTAGAGCCACGTCGGGACGTTCCCGTGCCGTCACTGCCGCGACATCCTTCACGTGGATCTCGCGCGCGATCACCTCGTGCCCGAGGCCGGTCACGACCTTGGCGAGCAGTTCGAGTCGATCTGACCGCTGATTCGCGATCAAGACGCGGAGATGATGGATCCCGTCCAAACGTGCCTTCCCTAACGGATCGGGGCAACGAGAACGGGCGCAGAGGAGTTTTTTAGCCTAAGTGTGCGTCTCGCTTAGAGCGCAATTCTAGCAAATTCCACAAAAGTCCACTAGGCTCCAAAACCTGCGTTTTGCGGGGACGTTGCTCCCAACTTCGGCGCCGGCCTACAAGTCGCACGTATCGGTGCTACGGTGAGTACAGCGCGTTTGGCTGATTGTATTTGTAGCCGCCGAGGCTTTCTGCACCATCCTCTTCGTCTGTCACGCCTGGCCTGAGCGCAAGCAGGAGTCCGTTCGGATGTCCTGCCCTGTGACATGAACTGAAGGAGCATCACATGTTTGCGACCATTCGCCGCTACGACGGTGTGGACCAGAATCGCATCGTCGAGCTGACCACCAAGGTCAACGAGACTCTCGTCCCGAAGCTGAGCAAGCTGGACGGCTTCAAGGGCTACTACATGATCGAGGCCGACAACGGCGTCATCAGCTCACTCGGGCTCTTCGAGACTTCCGCGCAGGTTGACGAGTCGACGAAGGTCGCCTCGACCTGGATTCGCGACGAGAAGCTCGAGACCACGTTCCCGAACCCGCCGAAGATCACGACCGGCAAGGTTCTGTCGCACCGGAACGGCGTCG
>JBDTVA010000214.1:0-3604 GCA_040007455.1 Actinomycetota bacterium
TCGTCCCGCAGACCGGCAAGGGGAAGGGCGATGCGGTTCGCACCGGCTTCGCCGCCGCGAAGCACGACGTGTTGATCATCCTTGACGGGGACCTCAGCGTTCTGCCCGAGGATCTGCCGAAGTTCCATCGAGGCCTCGTCGAAGGCCGCGCGGAGCTCGTGAACGGCTCGCGGCTCGTCTACGACATGGAGCCCGGTGCGATGCGCTTCCTGAACATGATTGGGAACCGCGCCTTCGCCCGCCTGCTGAAGGGGATCATCGGCCAGCAGGTGAAGGACACGCTCTGCGGCACGAAGGTGCTCTCGAAGCGGGACTACGACCGGATCGCTGCCGGACGCTCCTACTTCGGCGAGTTCGACCCCTTCGGCGACTTCGACCTGCTCTTCGGCGCAGCCAGGCTCGGGATGAAGATCGTCGACCTGCCGGTCCGCTACCACCCGCGCACGTACGGCGAGACGAACATCAGCCGCTGGCGCCACGGCGTGCTGCTCCTCCAGATGACGCTCTTCGCGTTCTGGAAGTTCAGGGTCGCGCCGCTGACACGCCGCGGAGTCTGAGCCGCACGGTGGACAGGTTGTGGTCCCAGCGGTGGGCCGCGCTCGCCGCGGCCGCGGTCGTGGCCGTCGCCGTGCTTGTCGTCGTCGCGCAGCCGATCCGGTCACCGTGGTGGACGTACGCAGACGCAGACGCGAGCTACACCGCGTCGGCGCTCAACCTCGTTCTGGGCGATGACGTGACGTTCGTCGACCACCCCGGCCTCCCGCTCACCGAGGCACTCGCGATCACGTTCGGCGTCGAGACGCTGCTCGAAGAGGGCTCGCTCTCCAAGCCGGCGCGGCTCGCGTTCGTCGACCGCGCGCTGCTCGATCTCGACGGGACCCGCTGGGCCTTCCGCGGCTTCTCTGCGCTCGTCTACCTGCTTGGGGCGCTGCTGTCGTTTCTCTTCGCGGCACGGCTCTTCGGCCACTGGACGTGGGGTTTTGCGGCCGGGCTGCTCTGGGCGGCGGCTCCCGGCTTGACGGCGATGTCGATCCAGTTGCGTCCTGACGTCGCGCTGGCCGTTCTGACGCTCGTGTTCGGATTCACGGTCGCTCGGGCGGTCGAGCGGCGCTCGCCGGAGTGGTACGCCGCGGCGGCCGCGACCGTCGGGTTCGCGACGATGGTCAAGCTGCACGCGCTCGCGTTGCTGCCTGCGCTCGTCGTGGCCGCGCTCTGGAAGCCCGCGGACGCCCGTGACGCGCCGGAGCGTTTCGGCCACTGGCTGCGACGCCGGCAGATGCTCGTCGGCTCGCTCGCAGGCGTGTGGCTGCTCGTCGCGGTACTGCTCAACGTCGGCCGGCTACCGTGGGACGTGAGCAGGATGCAGCTCGGCGTGCTCGCCGCGCTCGCCACTGTCATCGGCGCGACCATGGTCGCCGCCGAGCTTCTGCACCGCCGCTTCTACGGGCTGCTCGTCGTCGCGTTCTCAGCAGGGCTCCTGCTCCCGGTGACGCTCGACATCCCCGATGGGCTCCGCGCGCTGCACTACATCGCTCGCACGGTCACCGGACGGGGAGTGCAAGAGGACGTCGATTCGTTCGCCGCGCCGCTCTCGAGCCTCGGCTCGATCATCGGGCGCGAGCCGGTCATCGCGTTCTTGCTCGCCGCGGTCGCGGGGGTGTTCGGGATCGTTCGCCGGGACCCGCGTCCGGTGATCTGGGCCGTCGGCGCGCTGTCGATGGGCGCGATGGCGTTCGCGCGACCGCCGAACGCGCACTACTTTGCGCCGACGTTCGTACTCGCGGTTCTCGCGGCGCTCTGGCTGCTGCAACGTACGCCGCGGTCGCGCGCGTCGATCCTCGTCTGGCCGATCGTGCTCTTGCTGGTTTGGCCCGCGTGGCAGAACCGCGATGGTCCGAGCGCCGAGCAGGAGCGTCTCGCAGCCTCCGTCGAAGACGCCGAGACGTACATCGACGCGAATCTGCGCCCGGGGGAGGTCGCGATCGTCCCCTCGTACTCGCCGTTCGAGGACTCGCGATACTTCGAGCTCGTGCAGATCTACGTCGAGCACACGCCGGACTATCCGTACCGGTCGCTGCCGGACACCGCCGCGGCGCGTTCCTTCGCGCAGGCGCACCTGATCCGCCCGCGCTTCTACGTCGGGCCGGAGGCGACCGGGCTCACCGGTGAGACACGAGTGCCGGTCGGCGAGCTCGGCACGTACACGGCCGTCCCGACACCGGTGAGCGGTGTCGCGGAGCTCGTGCGAGGGCCCGGACTGACCGCGTCGTGGTGAACTCCGACCGATACGACGCGGAGCGGCTGCAGGGCAGACTCATAGCCTCCGGCAAGGAGGCCGTCTGGGGCTGGTCGGGCCGAGCCGGCGGGATCCGTGCAGCGCGCCGGGCCGAGTTCCTCGTCTCCGCCGCGGAGCTGGCCCCCGGCGTGCGCTGCCTCGAGCTCGGTTGCGGGACCGGTGAATTCACCGCGCGGCTCGTCACGTCGGGCTGCGAGCTCGTCGCTGTGGACCTGAGCGAGGAGACCGCCGCGCTCGCGCGCGAACGAGTCGGCGACCGGGCCCGAGTCGTGGTCGGGAACATCGAGACGGGCGAGGGATTGGAAGGGCTCGAGTTCGACGCGATCGTCGGGGTGAGCGTGCTCCACCACGTCGATCTCGACGCGACGTTCGCACACACGTTCTCGCTGCTGCGTTCCGGCGGACGGTTCGCCTTCAGCGAACCGAACATGGCGAACCCACAGGTCTGGGCGGAGCGAAACCTCGAGCCTGTTCGACGACTGCGCCACGTGACGCCCCACGAAACGGCGTTCCGCTCGAGCGAGCTGCGTGCGCGTTTCGAGGGGGCAGGCTTTGTCGTGGACGTCTGCCAGCCGTATGAGTTCCTGCACCCGAGAACGCCCGCCTGGCTCGTGCCGGGAGCGCTTACGCTCGAGCGTCGGATCGAAGCTACGCCGCTGCGCTCGATCGCGGGCTCGCTCCGGATCGCAGGTGCTCGTCCCTAGCCGCGACGACCGGCAGTGCCAGCGCGAAGATCGCCAGCACGTAGAAGTAGTAGAACTGCATCGTCAGGTAGAAGAGGTTCGCCGCCATCGTCCCCGCGAGCGCTGCGGTCAGCCCCCATGCCAGCTGCGGCTCGAACGGGCGGGCGTCTCGGAGGCGTCGAAACAACCAGACGAGGAACGCGCCGAAGAGCAGCGTCCCGACGAGCCCGGTCTCGACGAGCAGTGCGACGTAGAACGAGTGCGGGCCCCAGTTGTCCTTCCCGGTTGCAAATTCGTAGTAGACCGAGAAGTTGTTCAGGCCGAGCCCGAAGAGCGGATGCGTCGCGAGCACGTCGGGGATGAAGCCGTAGACGTCGAAGTGCGCAGAGGTCGAGGCGTCGCCCGTCGCGATGCGCGAGCGGATCACCTCGACGAAGAAGTCGGCGCGGCGCGAGACGGTCCAGGCGACGAATGCCGCCACGATTGCCAGCGGTAGCGCGATCGCGCGCGAGAGCAGCTCCGTCCGGTACTGCGCCAGTAGGACGAGGAACCCTACCCCGAGCCCGACCAACCCGCTGCGCGACAGCGTCGCGAGCTCGACGAGGAGCAGGAACCCGAGCAATGC
>JBDTVA010000215.1:0-3591 GCA_040007455.1 Actinomycetota bacterium
TCGACGTCGTCGACCGCAGCGGCACGACCCAGAAACTGACCGAGGCGCGTTGGGGGCGCTTCTCCCGCGCGTTGACCGAGTTCGAGGGCTGGTTCTCTCGACTGCGCTCCGACTTCGGTCCTGCCGCCTCCGACTTCGTCGTCTCGCACCGGCTCGTCGAGACCCCTGCCGTCGAGTTGAAGGACGTGGCGGCCGCGCTCGGCTCGATCGAGCCAAACGGTTACGAGGTCTCCGTCGTCGAGAGCGACACCGAGTCGTTCAAGGCGAGGGTGGTCGAGCGCGAGACGAGCGCCGCGACGCACATCACGGTGTCGGCAACGCTGCTCGCCTCCCCTGTCTACGAGAACCTGCGCAAGGCGTACGCGAAGCTGTCCGAGATCGTCGGCCCGCCGCCGTTCACGATCACGTCCGGCAAGAAGACGCGCACCGCGGAGACGTTCGGCGAGCTGCGCCATCAGGCGCTCGAGCTTGCCAAGGAGGGCCTCTCGATGTCCCGGTTCAAGGGTCTCGGCGAGATGAACCCCGAGGAGCTCTGGGACACGACCATGGATCCGGCCAAGCGGGTGCTCGTTCGGGTCGAGGTCGATGACGCCGCGCTCGCGGACCAGATCTTCTCCACGCTGATGGGCGACCAGGTCGAGCCGCGCCGGCTCTTCATCGAGCAAAACGCAAAGGACGTTCGCTTCCTCGATGTCTGAGCTTGATACCGGTGGCCTGAACGTAGGCCGCATCGAAACACGAGAGCTCGAGCAGGAGATGCGCTCGAGCTTCCTGGACTACGCGATGAGCGTCATCGTCGCACGCGCCCTTCCGGACGTACGCGACGGGCTCAAGCCGGTGCACCGCCGCGTTCTCTACGGGATGCACGAGTCGGGGATGCAGCCGAACCGGCCCTACAAGAAATCCGCGCGCATCGTCGGCGAGGTGATGGGCTCGTACCACCCGCACGGCGACTCCGCGATCTACGACACGCTCGTCCGACTCGCGCAGCCGTTCTCGATGCGCTACCCGCTCGTGGACGGGCAGGGCAACTTCGGGAACATCGACGGCTACCCGGCCGCCGCCATGCGCTACACGGAGAGCCGCCTTAGCAAGATCGCGACGGAGCTCCTGCGCGACATCGACGCCGACACCGTCGACTTCAAGCCGAACTACGACGAGTCGCGCCGCGAGCCCGTGGTCCTGCCTGCGCGCTTTCCGAACCTGCTCGTCAACGGCTCGTCGGGGATCGCGGTCGGCATGGCGACGAACATTCCGCCGCACCACCTCGGCGAGACGATCGACGCGCTCGTGACGCTGATCGACGAGCCGTCCGTCGACGTCGAGCGCCTCATGCAGCACATCAAGGGCCCGGACTTTCCGACGTCGGGGATCATCGTCGGGCGTGACGGGATCCGCGAGGCATACCGCTCGGGTCGCGGTCGCATCGTGATGCGGGCACGCGCGCACATCGAGGAGCTGCGCGGCGGGCGTACGGCGGTCGTGATCAACGAGCTGCCCTACGGCGTCCGGAAGGGCGGCGACGAGGGCGTGATCAAGAAGATCGCAGACCTCGTCAAGGAAGGGACGATTCCCGAGGTCGCCGATCTCAAGGATCTCTCCGACAAGTCCGGGATGCGGATCGAGGTGCACCTGAAGCGCGATGCGGTCCCGCAGGTCGCGCTGAACAAGCTCTACAAGCACACGTCGCTGCAGACGACGTTCGGCTACAACGCGGTCGCGCTCGTCGACGGCGTGCCGAAGACGCTCGGCCTGCGCGACCTGCTCTACCACTATCTCGAGCATCAGCGGCAAGTCGTCACGCGCCGGCTGAAGTACGACCTGCGCCAGGCCGAAGCCCGCGCCCACGTGCTGCGCGGGTACCTGATCGCGCTCGACAACCTCGACGAGGTGATCGCGATCATCCGCGGCGCCTCCGACACGGACGACGCGCGCTCGCAGCTGATGACGCGCTTCGAGCTGTCGGAGATCCAGGCCCAGGCGATCCTCGACCTTCGCCTTCGCGCGCTGACCGGGCTCGAGCGCAAGCGCGTCGAGGACGAGTACTCCGACCTGCAGGAGCGGATCGCCGAGCTCCGCGCGATCCTCAGCGACGAGGAGCGCATCGACGCCGTGATCCGAGAGGAACTGCTCGAGATCAAGTCGATCTATGGGCGAAACGACGATCGCCGCACCGAGATCGTTGCGGCCGAGGGCGAGCTCGAGCTCGAGGACCTGATTGCGGAAGAGGACATGGTGATCGCGATCACGCGCTCCGGCTACATCAAGCGGCTGCCGGTCACGACGTACCGCGAGCAGAAGCGCGGCGGCATCGGCGTGATGGGGATGGAGCTGAAGGACGACGACTACATCGAGCACCTCTTTGTCGCCTCGACGCACGACTACGTCCTGTTCTTCACGAACGTCGGGAAGGTCTACCGGCTCAAGGTGCACGAGCTGCCGCTCGGGTCGCGTCAGTCGAAGGGACGCGCGATCGTCAACCTGCTCCCGTTCCGGCAAGGCGAGGCGGTGCGCGCGGTGATCCAGACGCGCGCGTTCGAGGAGGCGGAGTACCTCTTCTTCGGGACGAAGAACGGGATCGTGAAGAAGACGAAGCTCGCCGTGTACAACACGCCGCTCAAGTCCGACGGGATCATCGCGCTGAAGATGCGCGAAGGGGACGAGCTCGTCGGCGTCCGCCACTCGTCGGGCAAGGACGACATCCTGCTCGTCTCGCGGAACGGTCAGGCGATCCGATTCCACGAGCAGGACGTGCGACCGATGGGTCGTGACGCGTCAGGCGTGCAGGGGATGAAGCTCCGCGCCGGCGACGAGGTGATCGCCGTCGGTATCGCCCAGGACGATGCCGACCTGCTCGTCGTGACCGAAAACGGATACGGGAAGCGGACCCGCGTCACCGAGTACCCGGTCAAGGGCCGGGGCGGGATGGGCGTGAAGACGGTCCAGCTGACCGAGGCTCGCGGCCACCTCGCCGGCGCACGCGTGGTGCGCGAGGGCTACCAGGTGATGATGATCTCGACCGGCGGCACGGTGATCAAGATGGCCGCCGGCGACATCAAGCGACTCGGCCGCTCGACTCAGGGAGTGATCGTGATGCGGCTCCGGGAGGGCGAGCAGGTTTCGACGCTCGCGCCCGTGGTCGAGGCGGATCCCGAGCCGGCGGTCGCCGAGGTCTCGGGCAACGGCTCCGAACCGGGCTGATCGTCATTCGTCCGGGGGTTGTTTGCACGCCATCCCCTTCCCAAAAGCGACAAAGGGTTCTATAACTCCAAAAGAGGGGTCGAAACTGCTCGTGCCCCCGATTCCCCAAGGAGTTGTTCTGTGGCAGCAGGGAGACAGGTTGATCTGCTCGAGCCGATCAACCTCGCCGAGCACCTCGGCAAGGTGGAGCTCTATCTCGGCCAGGTGTGCCAGATCGCGGGCATCTCGAAGATGCAGCTGGACTACTGGACGAACAAGGCGCAGATTCCGACCAAGGGCCGCAAGCAGCGCATCTACGACATCGACGCGCTCGAGACGGTCATGTTGATCAAGCAGGCAAAGGACAAGGGCCTCAACCTCGGCGCCGCGATCGACGCCGCCCGCATGTTC
>JBDTVA010000216.1:0-3591 GCA_040007455.1 Actinomycetota bacterium
AGCAGCGCGAGCGAGCCGCGCGGGCTCGCGCCGACCTCGACCTGGCCGCTCGACCGCGTCGCCGCGACGAGGTCGACGATGTAGTAGCCGATGGACTCCGACACGTAGACCTGCTCGATCGCACGCTGCATCGCCAAGAGCGTCTGCCGGTCGACGATGCGTTCGAGCTCGATGTCGTCGCGCGCGCGCTCGAGGCGCCCTTCGAGCATCCGCCATTCGTCCTCGCGCTCGGGGTAGCCGACGCCGAGCCGGACCATGAAGCGGTCGAGCTGCGCTTCGGGCAGCGGGTAGGTGCCCTCGTACTCGATCGGGTTTTGCGTCGCGATCACGAGGAACGGTGGCTCGAGCGGATGCGTCGTGTTCTCGATCGTCACCTGCCGCTCCTGCATCGCCTCGAGCAGTGCGGCCTGCGTCTTCGGCGGAGCGCGGTTGATCTCGTCGCCGAGGAGCAGGTTCGCGAAGATCGGGCCCGGCCGGAACTCGAAGTCGCCCGCGCGCTGGTCGTACACCGCGGAGCCCGTCACGTCGGACGGCATCAGGTCGGGCGTGAACTGGATCCGCTGGAAGCGCATGTCGCAGACCTGCGCGAACGAGCGCG
Source organism: Actinomycetota bacterium (assembly GCA_040007455.1). GTDB lineage: Bacteria > Actinomycetota > Thermoleophilia > Gaiellales > Gaiellaceae > JACCTU01. Next base: position 599 of record JBDTVA010000216.1, read on the forward strand.
CGATCAGCGTCTTCGCGAGCCCCGGATAGTCCTCGAGCAGCACGTGACCGTCGGCGAGGAAAGAGAGCAGGCACGTCTCGAGCGCGCCGCGCTTGCCGACCACCGCCTTCTCCACCTCGTCGAGGATCCGCTCGGCGTGCTCGCCGACCTGGTCGATCGAGAGAGCGTCGTCCGTCACAGGCCTATTCTCTCGATCTCGTCGACGAGCGTCGAGACCTCCTCGAGCGGCGGGCCGGACGCGCGCCGGTCTGCGGGCGCTTCGCAGTCGGGGCGGACGACCGCCCACAGGCGCGCGGGCATCAGGTCCTCCGCCTGCTCGAGGGGGACGCCGTGCCGACGCCAGACCGCGGCGTCCGTGGCCGCGACGAGCGTCCGTCGAAGCCGGTAGTGGAAGTCCGCAGCGTTCTCGATCGAAAGTGCGACGTGGCGCTCGAGCCGCTCGAGCTCCTCCGGACGACCAAAACGCGTCGGCCGAGCCCGCAGCGCGGCCGCGAACTGCGACGTCATCCGTCGTGTCGCGAAGCCCGTCGCCGCGGTGAGCGTGGCGAGCGCGAGCCCACCGACGACGAGCGCGTAGATCCGCAGCACGAGGTCGCGGTCGATCGGCGCGGCCAGCACGACAAACAGCACGACGAGCGTGGCGAGCACCCCGAACGGCACCCAGCGCAGCAGCACCCTTCTCACGCGGCTGCCCTCAGGTCGTCGCGGACCGCCTCGAGCGACGCGACGGCCTCGGCGCGCATCGCCGCATCGATCTCGTGGTGGCTGAAGCGCGCGCGCTCGAACAGCTCCGTGAGCGCGTGCGCCGCCTCGGCGCGAACGTCCAGCTCGCGGAGCACACGCGCGAGGTATTCGAGCGGCGCCTCGTGGGGAAGCCGCGCGTGCCCGTGCGCCCCGAGCACGCCTTCCATCCGGACGTAGGCCTGGATCACCGCGCGCCGCGGATCCGGGTCGAGCTCGAGCTCGCCGAGCGTCTCGGTCAGCACAGCCTCGAGCTCGTCGGCAGCTCCCGAGCCGTCGGGCTGCGGGCGGCGGCGCCACTCGTTCGCGACGATCGCGCCGATCGCGAGCGCGACGCCGAGCGCGACCCACCACTGGAACTCCGGATTGTCGGGGGAGCGATCGCTGACCGTACCGGCGCCGGACCCCGTCGACGACGTCTGCGCGACGCCTCCCTGCTCCGGCTCGCCTACGGCGCGCGGCTTCCGATCGGTGTACGCGAAGTAGACGATCAGGGCGACGACAACGACCGCGTACCCGGCGATCCCCATGCGGCGTGGGCGCTCCGGCTTGCGTCCGTCGCTCTCCCCGGTGAACGCCCAGACGACGACCGCGGCGAGCAAGAGAACGATCAGCACCCCGAAGGTGAACGCGTAGTCGACGAAGGCGCCCGGCACGTTCCGTTCCTCGAGCCCACCGCCCCACTCGCCGCCCGCGCTGCCGGCCGCGGCGAGCGCGAGCAGGCCCAGGAGCGTGACCCCGACGAGTGCGGTGCGCATCGCACCTATCTAAGACGACCGGAGGCGTCGTTTGGCCGTTACCGGCCCGATACGCTCGGGCCTCGTGGACATCCTCGAGGCGTTCAACACCGACGTGCTCGTGGTCGCCGTCGCGATCCTGCTCGCGCTCGCGACCTTCAAGCTCACCCAGTGGGTGCCGGTTCCCGCGCCGGCGCTGCTCCTGATCGCCGCAGCGGTCGCATCAGACCTCTTCCCGGAGCTCGGGATCAACGTCGCGACCGTCGAGCGGATCGGGATCGTCGCGCTGATCGTGATCCTGCTCGACGGCGGGATGCACGTCGGCTGGCGCCGCTTCCGTGGCTCGCTCTACCCGATCGCGATGCTCGGCGTCGTCGGGACGTTCGTGACCGCCGCGCTCGTCGCGGTCGCCGCGCTCACGCTGCTCGACTTCGGCTGGACGACCTCGTGGCTGCTCGGCGCCGCGCTCGCACCGACCGACCCAGCGGTGATGTTCTCCGTGCTCGGAAACCGCGAGGTCGGCGGGCGAAGCGGGACGATCCTCGAGGGCGAATCGGGCGCGAACGACCCGGTCGGAATCGCCCTGATGATCGGGATGATCGAGTTCGCGACGTCGGACCAGGGCAGCGCCTGGGGCATCGCGAGCGAGATCGCCGTCGAGATGGCCGTCGGGCTCGTGGTCGGCGTGATCGGCGGCCGGCTGCTGATCCCGCTGATGCAGCGCGTCACACTGCCGCGCGAGGGTCTCTACCCGATCAGGATCCTCGCCGTCGGCGGAGTCGTCTACGGCGCCGCCGCGGCGCTCCACGGGTCGGGCTTCCTCGCAGTCTTCATCGTCGGGCTCTTGATCGGCGACGTCCACGCGCCGTACAAGACGGCGATCGACCGCTTCCACACCGCTCTCGCGAGCCTCGCGGAGATCGCGGTGTTCGTCGCGCTCGGCCTGACGATCTTCGGGCCGAGCGACCTGTGGGACGACCTGCCCGAGGGGATCGTGCTCGCGCTCTTCCTCGCACTCGTCGCGCGGCCGGTCGCCGTCGCGCTGCTGCTGTGGCGCGTACGTCTGCGACCCGCGGAGAAGCTCTTCGTCGCCTGGGGCGGGCTCAAGGGCGCGGTGCCGATCCTGCTCGCCGCGTTTGCGCTCGTCGGCGACGTCCCCGAAGCGCCCGCGATCTACAACATCGTCTTCGTCGTCGTCCTGGTGTCCGTGCTCGTCCAGGGCTCGACGATCCCGTGGGTCGCGCGCCGCCTCGGCGTCCCGATGCGTGTCGTCGAGCCAGACCCCTGGGACGTCTCGATCCGGCTGCGCGAGCCCGGGCAGATCCAGCGCTACAGCGTCGGCCCGCGCTCGAGGGTGCTCGGCAGCGCGATCCGCGACCTCCCGCTCGGCGAGCGTGCGTGGGTGTCGTTCGTGGTGCAGGACGGCAAGGCGCGGCAGGCGCGCGGCTCGCACGTGTTCAGGGTCGGCGACGAGGTGCACGTGCTCGGCGACCCGGACGACGAGCATGTGCTGCA
>JBDTVA010000217.1:0-3586 GCA_040007455.1 Actinomycetota bacterium
AGCGAGGCTCGGAGGAGGCGCTTCGCCTCTTGCTGCTCAGGAAAGGTCTCGAAGCTGTCCATAGATCGTGCGCGCGAGCTCCTCCGGCTCTTGCGTTCCGTCCACGGCGAGAATACGGCTCGGGAAGAGCTCCGCGAGCTCGCGGTAGGCGCGGTCGACCTTCGCGACGAACTCGTCGTCCTCGCGCTCGATTCGGTCGGGGTGCTCGGTGTAGCGCTGGCGGGACTTGGCGGGGTCGACGAGGAGCAGGATGGTCTTGTCCGGGAGCAGGCCGCGGGTCGCCTGCAGGTTCAGCTCCAGGACGGGGTCGACGCCGAGGCCCCGCGCGATCCCCTGGTACGCGAGCGACGAGTCGATGTAGCGGTCGCAGAGCACGGTGGCACCGCGCGCGAGGGCCGGGGCGATCACGCGCTCGACGAGCTGCGCGCGGGCCGCGGCAAACAGCGCGGCCTCGGCCCACGGGACGATCTGCTCGTGGCGGTGGAGGACGACCTCGCGGACGTGCTCGCCGAGCTCGGTGCCGCCCGGCTCGCGCGTCGCGACGACCTCGCGGCCGTCCGCCTCGAGCGCGCGCTTGAGGAGCTCGACCTGCGTCGTCTTGCCCGAGCCGTCGAGGCCCTCGAAGGTGATGAACACGCGGGCCAGCATAGGGAGGAGGCACGCCGCGTGGGGCGAACCTGGACGGCCCGTGGACTACCCCGTTCAGGCCAACCGCTGGCGGACGCGCGCGCTCCTCTTCGCCGCGATCGCGACGCTCGAGCTGCTCGCGCTCGTCGGGCTCGGCTCGATGGCTGCCGCTCGCCTGCTGGCCGGCGAGGTCGAGACGGTCGCGCGGGCGCGCGAGACGCTTCCGACGAAGCGGGACACGCCGGCCCCAACTGCACCCGACCGGCCCTTGCTCGAGCGCACCGAGACCTCAGTGGTCGTGCTGAACGGCAACGGGATCGCCGGCGCCGCGGGCGAGGCGGCGGGACGGCTCCGCACGCTCACCTACGTCGTGGCAGGCGCCACCAACGCTCCCCGCACGGACTACGCGAAGACGATCGTCGAGTATCGGAAGGGCTACGAGAGAGAGGCCCGCCGGCTTGCCGCCGATGTCGGCGTCAAGCTCGTCGGGCCCCTCGACGGTCTCCGCGCGTCCGACCTGATGGGCGCGCACGTCGCACTCGTCCTCGGCCGCTAGGGCCGTGCCCCGGTGCCAGGCACCAGGGCGTGCCTGGAATCGCCAGGTGGAAGACCGCAAGCAGATCTGGCCGCGACGGCGATCTTCGGAAGGCCGGTGAGGACGTGCCCCGGTGCCAGGCACCAGGACGTGCCCATAATCGACGCGTGGACGAGCGCAAGCAGGCCGAGGTCGAGTACCCCGAGCGCGTCGGCGAGGCCGGGCGCGAATGGCTCCGCACGAAGCCGTTCGCTAACGAACCGCGCGAGACCGCACGTCACCTGATCGACGCCGGCTACGTGATCGAGCTCCTCGATCTCCGCGCCGGGCAGCGCTTCGTCGAGCTCGGCTGCGGCCCGGGCTGGATGACGCGCTTCGTGGCGCGCCACGGCCTCGACGCGCACGGCTACGACATCTCGCCCGCGATGATCGAGATCGCACGCGAGCAGGCTCGGGCCGAGAACGTCGACGCGCACTTCGACACCGCCGACTTCGAGCAGCTCGACCTCGAGCACGCCTTCGACGCCTGCCTCACCTACGACGCGCTGCACCACAGCGCGCATCCCGAGCTCGTGCTGGCGAGCGCGCACCGCGCGCTCAAGCCCGGCGGCGCGCTCCTCGTCTCCGAGCCGAACTGGAAGCAGCGCTTTCAGGGCAAGGGCGCGACCGCCGAGTACGGCACGACCGAGCTCGGCTACTCACCCCGCCGCCTCAAGCGCCTGCTGAAAGACGCCGGCTTCACCGAGATCCGACGCTTCCACAACAACCGCAAGCGCCTCTTCGGCAACCGCCCGGCCGACGTGCTCGCGCACCTCGCCGAGCCGCTGACCTACCGCCTGCTCGCGCCGTTCTGGACGCAGATCTGGCTGCGCGCGCGCGCACGCTGATGCTCTTCCACCCCACGGACTTCGAAGAGCTGACGGAGACTGCGTGGCACTCCGAGCGCGTCCGCGCCGCCGTGCGCAAGATCGTCGCGGACGCGGAGGAAGCCTTCGACCACGACGGCTTGTGGCACTCGGACGAGCGAGACCTCCCGTACGGCGAGTCGCCGCTCAAAGACCTCTACGCGGGAGCGGCAGGAATCGTGCTCGCGCTCGAGGCGCTGCGCCGCCGCGGCCACGCGGCTGTGGCGCTCGACCTCGCCGGTGCAGCACTTCGCACGCTCGAGCTGTCGGAGCCTGACGCCGAGGCGACCAGTCTCTTCTTCGGCGAAGCGGGGATCTCGACGGTCGCGTATCGGCTCGCACCGAGTCAAGACCTCGCCGATCGACTGTTCGCGCGCGTGACGGAGAACATGAACAACGACGCGAACGAGCTCATGTGGGGCGCGCCGGGAACGATGCTCATCGCGCACGCCATGCGCGACTGGACCGGCGACCCGCGCTGGAGCGACGCGTGGGCCAAGAGCGCCGCCGAGGTTCGGAGGAGGCGAGAGAACGGACTGTGGACGCAGCACCTGGGCAAGTCGCCGCCGCAGCACATGCTCGGCGCCGCTCACGGCGCAGTCGCGAACCAGCTCGCGCTCCTGCAGGGCTCGCCGATCGAGGACGCACGCGACGTCGCGGAGCTGCTCGAACGGACCGCGGTCGTCGAGGGGCCGCTCGCGAACTGGTCGACGGACGTGGACCTGGAGCTCGTCCACAACGGCAGGATCCGCGTGCAGTGGTGCCATGGTGCACCGGGCGTCGTCATCGCGGCGGCCGCCTACCTGCCGGAGGAGCTCCTCCTCGCCGGCGCTGAGCTCACGTGGCAGGCCGGCCCCCACGGGAAGGGGCCCGGGCTTTGCCACGGGACGGCGGGCAACGGCTACGCGCTCCTGAAGGCCTTCGAGCGCACCGGCGACGAGCTCTGGCTCGACCGCGCCCGGCGCTTCGCAATGCACGCACTCGAGCAGGCCGACCGCCGCGGCCGCGGCTACCACGCCCTCTTCACCGGCGACCTCGGCGTCGCGCTCTACGCCGCCGACTGCCTCGACGCCCGTGCGCGCTTCCCAGTCCTCGACGGGCTCGACTAGCAGCCGGTCGGGTTCAGCTTGCAGCGCGCCTTCTCGACCCACTCCACGTGCGGCCCGTGCGGGTCGAGCGCGTACATCCGGTTGAACCGCACGTACGCGTCCTGGTACCGCTTCACCTCGTACTCGAGCAAGCCGAGCTGGAACCACGTCTCGCGGTTCTCGGGCTGCACCTCGGTCGCGCGCGCGTAGTACTCACGCGCGTAGAAGAACCGGCCGAGCGCGTCCTGCACGAAGCCCAGCGCGAAGAGCGGCTCCACCGACGTGGGGTTCAACGTGCGAGCCTGCTGCGCCTTGTCGGCGGCTAGCGCGAGGTCGCCCTGGTTGATCGCCTGGTACGCCTCGTCGATTCGCCGGTCCGCGAGCCACGGCGCCGCCAGCGAGTAGACGCCCGCGAGCGCGAGCGCGACGAC
>JBDTVA010000218.1:0-3573 GCA_040007455.1 Actinomycetota bacterium
GCGGATCGAGCGGCGCGGCTTCGGGGTCGTCGCCGGAAAGCTCCTGCGCGTCTCGCGCGAGCTCGGCGAGGAGCACTACGCCGAGCATCGCGAGAAGCCGTTCTTCGGCGAGCTCGTCGAGTTCATCACCTCCGCGCCGACGTGGGCGCTCGTCGTCGAGGGCGAGGGGGCGATCGCGACTATGCGGAAGACGATCGGAGCGACGAACCCCGCGGACGCCGAGCCGGGCTCGATCCGCGGCGATCTCGCGACGTCGATGCCGAACAACCTCGTTCACGGCTCCGACTCGCAGGAGTCCGCGCAGCGCGAGATCGCGCTGTGGTTCTCGGACGATGAGCTCGTCTGAGCTTCCCGAGTACGCCGTTCGCAACCGCGCGAGCTGGACGAAGTCGAACGAGGACTACACGCACGAGCAGGGCGTGCGCGCGTGGCGGAGCGACGAGATCACGTGGGGCGTCTGGTCGCTGCCGGAGTCCGAGCTGCGCGCGCTACCCGAGGTCGACGGCAAGGACGTGATCGAGCTCGGCTGCGGCACGGCGTACTTCTCGGCGTGGCTCGCCCGTCGCGGCGCACGGCCCGTCGGCGTGGACATCACCCCGGCGCAGCTCGAGACGGCGCGCCAGATGCAGGCCGAGACCGGGATCGAGTTCCCGCTGATCGAGGCGAACGCCGAGGACGTCCCGCTTCCCGACGGCTCGTTCGATGTCGCGGTGTCGGAGTACGGCGCGTCGATCTGGTGCGACCCGTACAAGTGGATTCCCGAGGCCGCCCGGCTGCTCCGACGCGGTGGCGAGCTCGTGTTCCTGCGCAACTCGACGCTTTCGATGCTCTGCGCCGCGCTCGACGGCTGGCACGAGACGTTGCAGCGCCCGCAGCGCGGCCTGCACCGCCTCGACTGGGAGGACGAGGACACCACCGAGTTCAACCTGCCGCACGCGGAGCTCTTCGCGTTGCTCCGCGACACCGGCTTCGAGTTGGTCGACCTCCAGGAGCTGTACGCCCCGCCGGACGCGGAGAACGCGACGTACTACCACTCGAACGCGGAGTGGGCGAAGCAGTGGCCGTGGGAAGAGATCTGGCGGGTACGCAAGCGCGGATGAGCGCGCCGCCTGCGCCGCCGCTGCTGCTCGCGTCGACGTCGCCGCAACGTCGCACAATCCTCGAGCAGCTCGGCATCCCGTTCGACGTCGTCGCTCCGGAGTACGAGGAGCACGACCCGCCCGACGCCGACGCCGTCGAGCTCGTCGAGGAGCACGCGCTCGGCAAGGCGCGCTCGGTCGCCGACCGGGCGGGCGAGCGACCGGTGCTCGGCGTCGACACCGCGGTCATGCTCGGCGGGCGGTTGTACGGGAAGCCGGCGAACGCCGAGGAGGCCGCGAAGATGCTCGACGCGCTCGGCGGGAAGACGCACCTCGTCGTCTCGGGGCTCGCGCTCTTGACACCGGGGTGGGAGTTGGTCGACCACGTTGCGACGCGCGTCACGTTTCGGGCGCTCACCCCGCGCGATGTCGCCGGTTACGTGGCGAGCGGCGAGTGGGAGGGCCGTGCGGGCGCATACGCGATCCAGGGCCTTGGGGCAGGACTGGTGCAGGCGATCGAAGGCGACTACCTGAACGTCGTGGGGCTGCCCGCGGCACTCCTCGTCCGCGTACTCGCGGAGCGGTTCCCGGGCGTCTACGGCTACGGCTGAGAGGGCAGCGCCGATTCGAACGGGGACTGTCCCCGTGACTGTCCCCATTCGGTCCGCGCGACACCTGCCGGAAGGGCCAGTTCGACATACCGGCGGAGTTCCTCGCGCGCCTTCCCGTCGTCCCGATCGAACAGGCGGAGGACGCGCCGGACGTCGAGAAAGCGCCGAGGTGAGGTCAACCCGAGGTGCGCGCGATAGCTGCTCCACGGCCAGAGTTCCGGTCGCTCGCACAAACCGGCGCGGACAGGGTTCATCACGATGTAGCGCACCGCCTCAGCCAGGTGTCCCTCGTCCACAATCGGCTTCGCCTTGAACCGGCCCTGAAGAAGGTGACCGCGGTAGCCGTGCTCGCGGTTGAACCGCTGTGCGTAAACGCCGTTTACGTAGCGCATCGCCGCGGAGAGTTGCTCCTGGGCGGCGTCGACGAGAAGATGGACGTGGTTTGGCATCAGGCAGTACGTGAGGCAGACCCAACTGATTCTCGGGGCGACGTAGTCGAGCAGATCGAGGTAGGCACCAGCGTCGCGCTCGATGACGAACATCGCTTGACGGCGGTTCCCGCGCGAGGTCACGTGGGACAGTCCGTCCGGCAGGTTGCAGCGAGGGATGCGGGCCACTCGACGACCGTACGCTGAGCGGTGGGGGCCCAAGGACGCCGTGACGGATTTGTTTCAACCGCGTGCGAATTTCGCAACGGGGACTGTCCCCGGGACTGTCCCCCGATCGCCCCGCGCGACCCTTTGGGCAGGCGATTCGGGCCGCGGCTAGTACTGTGGGAGACTCGCGATGGGCATCTTCAACTCCCTGACCGGCTTCGGGGGCCGCGATATGGCCGTGGACCTCGGCACCGCAAACACGCTCGTCTACGTGCGTGGACGCGGCATCGTGCTCTCCGAGCCGAGCGTCGTCGCGGTCGACACGCGCACCGGCGAAGTGCACGCCGTCGGCGTCGAGGCGAAGCGGATGCTCGGCCGCACGCCGGGGACGATCAGCGCGATCCGCCCGCTGAAGGACGGCGTGATCGCCGACTTCGACGTCACCGAGCAGATGCTGCGCCACTTCATTCAGAAGGTCCATCAGCACCGCTTCGCGCACCCGCGCGTCGTCGTCTGCGTGCCGTCCGGTGTCACCGGCGTCGAGAAGCGCGCGGTCGAGGAGGCGACGCTCTCCGCCGGCGCACGTCAGGCGTACTTGATCGAGGAGCCGATGGCCGCCGCGATCGGCGCAGGTCTTCCGGTCGCCGAGCCGACCGGGAACATGATCGTCGACATCGGCGGCGGCACCACCGAGGTCGCGGTGATCTCGCTCGGCGGGATCGTGGTCTCGCAGTCTCTGCGCGTCGGCGGCGACGAGATGGACGAGGCGATCGTCAACCACATCAAGAAGGAGTACAAGCTCCTGATCGGCCAGCAGACCGCCGAGGAGATCAAGCTCGAGGTCGGTTCCGCGTTCCACCAGAAGGAAGAGGTCTCCGCCGAGGTGCGCGGTCGTGACCTGATGAGCGGGCTGCCGAAGACGGTCGTCCTCACCTCCGAGGAGATCCGCACGGCGCTCGACGACCCGGTCGCACAGATCATCGACGCGATCAAGTCCACGCTCGACAAGACCCCGCCGGAGCTCGCGGCGGACATCATGGACCGGGGGATCGTTCTGGCCGGGGGCGGCGCGCTCCTGACGGGCCTCGACGAGCGGCTCCGCCACGAGACCCTCATGCCGGTCCACCTCGCCGAGAGCCCGCTCACCTGCGTGGCCGTCGGCTCGGGGAGGAGCCTGGAGGAGTTCGAGGTGATCCACCGCTCGGCTCGTGCGCGTCGCAACAATCACCGGCGCTAGCGGCTCAGGCCGCTAACCTCTAGCGAAGCTCGTGCCTCGCAACAGAACCG
>JBDTVA010000219.1:0-3572 GCA_040007455.1 Actinomycetota bacterium
TATCGCTACACGGTCACGCACTCGACCTTGACCGTCGCCGCCGGCACGCGCGTCACCGTCACCTTCAACGCCGGGAGGTGGACGTACGGCGGCGTCGCTAGCGTCGTGCCCGGTTCGCAGGCGATCACGCTCGAAGACAAGGGCTTCATCGACGTCGTCTACAACGGCGCCGCAGGCGTGGCGCTCGACGCGACGACCATCACGGGCAACGAGATCACGATCACCGGTCCGGGCACGGGGACGGGCATCACCGTCCTCTCCGGAGCGCCGGGGTCGACGACCGCGCCGAGCATGCTCGCCGACGGGAAGACCGTTCGCTACTACCTCACGGGTTACTTCGTGGAGGGCAAGGTCACCGTGACCTTCGCCGCCGGCTCGTGGGGCGATACCGCCGGCAGCGTGGGCGAAGCCGGCACTGCGAGCTTCCGCGTCACCGACGCGCTGAGCACCGCGGACGTGCCGACGCCCAGCACGACCCCGAGCCGCGTCTTCTTCATCGAGATCTCCGGGAAGATCAGCCTCGAGGCGTTCGGCTTCCTCGACGAGCCGATCCTCGAGATCCGCGGCAAGGTCGTCCTCGAGATCGGCCAGGTCAACGTCGGCGGCGTCAACGTCACGCGGTTCTCGCTCGACGCGTCCGGCACCGTCAAGGTGATCAAGCTCGGCAACATCGCCTCGGGCGCAGCGCACCTGGTGCTCGAGATCGGCGGCGGCCTCGGGAACACCAAGCTCTACGGCGTCGCCGCGTTCGAGACGAACCTCGCGTTCCTCCATCCGTACGCGGATCTCACCGGTCGCGTCGTGCTGATGATCAACACGACCGACACGCTCCGCACGGAGACGATCAGCCTCGAGGGCGTCCCGGGCGACGCAATCTTCGCGCTCAACGCCGGGGACAGCGCGACCGCGATCACCGCGCTGAACGCTGCCGCCGGCTCGCTCTACAGCAAGGTCGACCTTCCGGGCGCCGGATCCGGCTTCGACTGGATGGCGCGCTTCCAGACGCCGCCCGCGACGACGTCGCCGCTGCTGCTCGACCACGGCGTCGAGTTGACGATCGCAACGTTCGGCGGGCTCAGCAGCACTGCACTCGAGGGCGCGAAGATCGAGAAGGTCTCCGCGGCCGACGAGTGGCGTGTCACGCTCGCCGACGGCAGCAACTACTTCATCCAGAAGGCGAAGAACGCCGCGCTGGCCAACATCCTCGTCGTCAAGGGAACCGAGCGCACGTTCAACCTCGCGCCCGAGTCGTTCTCGCTGGCGGTTGCCGGGCGCTTCGCGGTCGACGATCCGTCGAAGCCAGGGAACGATTTCCAGCTCCCGGACGAGAACTGGCTGATCGCGTTCGGCGCGTTCTACGTGCAGATCACGACGACGAAGCTCGTCGTCTTCGCCACCGCGGAGGGAACGTTCACGCCGCTCGGGCTCAGCGGCCACCAGACCGGGCTGCTCATCCTTCAGTACGGCGGGGCGGGCAGCACCGCGGGCGTCGCCGGGATGTTCGACCTCGGCCTCTCGCTCACGCCCCCGCCCGGCGGCGGCGGCCTCACCAGCATCGCCGACGTCTTCTCCTTCCAGGGGCGCGTCCAGGTCATGTTCAACACGACGCTTCAGCGCCAGGAGTTCGAGGTCCCGAGCGTCTTCCGCGACCTGCTGCCCGTCGGTTCGCCGACCGTCTACACGATCTTCAAGACGATCCCGAACATCAACGGGTCGGGACCCGTCGACCCCGTGTGCGAGGCGAACCCCGGGTGCGTCGGCACGGCCTACATCCTGGCGACGATCTCCGGGACGGTCACGCTCTTCAACACGATCACGCTCACCGGCTTCTTCTCGATCACCGTGGGCGGGGGGCCGACGCTCGGCGCGATCATCATCGCCGGCGCGGTCGGAACCACGATCCAGCACATCGGGACGCTGTCGGGGACGATCCACTTCCTCTTCTACACCGACTTCCAGAGCCGCGGGCCTGCGATCATCGGACGCGCGAGTCTCGCGTTCGCGGACGGCGGTGGAATCCCAGGCGTGTCGATCGGCGGCCAGGTGATTCTCGAGGTGAACACCCTGCCTGGGGCCGCGACGATCCACACGTTCCAGCTCGACGCGGCCGGCAACCTCGTGTTCGACTCGAGTGGCATCGTGCTCGCGACTCAGACGATCGGCTCGAACGTGGCGGCCGACGACTTCGACGTGCGCCTCGTGGTCAAGGGTCACCTGACCGTCGGGTCGCTCATCCGGATCAACGGCAAGTTCACGTTCGTCCTCCGGTTCACCCCGAGCTTCCTGATCGCCGCCTCGCTCGAGGGTGAGCTCGTGCTCGGCGACTTCGGGCAGGTGGCGGTCAGCGGTGGCTTCAACGTCGACAGCTCCGGACTTGCGCTGAGGCTCGCGCTCACGCTGAGCGGAGGCTTCGGCGGCTCCCTCGGCCTCCAGTTCAGCGCGGGCGGATTCGTCGAGCTGAACACGTCCAGCTCCCCGAAGACGATCGGCAGCGTCTCCGTCGCTCCTGGCTTCAGGGTCAGCGTCAACGGCGAGATCACGTTCCTCGGTTTCGCCAGCGCGTCCGGCCAGATCACGCTCAGCGTCAGCGCCGACACGTTCGAGCTGTCGTTCGACGTGATGATGCACCTCGGGCCGATCGACGTCGCCGCCTCGGGCTTCGCGGGCATCTATACGGGCGGCTCCGCGGCCAACAAGGGCATCGTCCTGCGCCTCGCTGTCTCGCTGAACGTGAACGTCCTCGAGATCATCAAGATCAACGCGAGCGGCGAGCTGCGCCTGAACACGACCGGGATCGCGCGCAACGCGAACGGCGTCACGATCGGCGCTCGGTCGTTCCGGCTCTCGCTGAACGGCTCGCTCCGCATCCTCGAGGTGATCAAGTTCGACGCGAGCTTCGACCTGATCGTCGGCGGGGGCGAAGTGACGGTCGGCTCCGGAGTTCAACGGCGGACGTTCGACCTCGGTGTCGGCGAATGGGTCTTCGCCTTCAGCGCAAGCGCGGACTTCTTCGGCCTCGCGACGATGAGCATTTCGGGCTGGATCAACTCGTTCGGTGAGTTCGACGTGCAGGTGAACGGCCGGCTCGTCCTGGGCACGAGCAGCTTCGGGCTCGTCGGCGAGTTCTCGATCCGCGTGTTCCTCTACACGCGAGACGAGTTCGGGGCCACGCACTACCACTTCCACGTCGACTTCTCGGCGAGCGTCGACGCACGCTTGTTCGGGATCTCGTTCGCCAGCGTCGGAATCAGCGGCACGTTCGACGCCGAGGGTGCAGGCGGCGAGATCGAGATCCGCGTCAGCGTCACCGTCCGGATCAAGATCCTCTTCGTCAAGGTCTCCAAGACCGCGCGCTTCACGATCGGCACGATCCGCCTCCCGCCGCCGATCTACCTCGCCGGCAACGCAGGAGCGGATCCGCAGAACACCGGACAGCCGGCGTGGGCAGGCGCGAGCGGCGACGGCAACCTCTACCTCAACATGGGGAGCCGCGCCGGCGTCAACGGCCTGGGCAGCGGGATCAACGAGAGCTTCATCGTCGAGCACATCAGCGGCTCGGCGCTCGGCGAGAC
>JBDTVA010000220.1:0-3569 GCA_040007455.1 Actinomycetota bacterium
GTCGGCACGGTGATCGTGCTGCTCGAGAGGTTGACGACGTGGCCGTCAGGCGCGTTAGACCCGTTCACATTGATGTGCAGCTCGTCGGCGGTGAGGACGAAGCCCGGGAACGGGCTCACGAGCGAGATCTCGCCCACGGTCGCCGTCAGCGCGTAGTAGCTGAGCGTCGAGGACGGGCCGACCGGCTTCATCAGCGCGAGGCCGAACTCGACGTCGCCGAGCGCGAGCCCGATCGCGCTCGTCGAGCCGGCGGGTGCGTGCACCGTGCCGTCCGGATCGGTCACCCAGTACGGGCCGCCGAGACCGACGAAGGCGTGGACGCCGGTCGCACCGATCTTGATCACCGAGAGGTCGATCGCCGCCTGCCCCCCGGTCCTCGGCATCAGCGTCAGCGGCGCGCCCTTCTCGAACGCGAACGAGCCGCTGACGTAGACGAACTGCGAGATCGAGAGCGTGATGTCGGCGCTCGCGCGCAGGAGCTCCGTTGCGAACTTGATCTCGACGGACTCGCCCGGGCCCGTGGGGATCTCGAGCCCGTCGGGACCGAAGCTGTTCGCGTGCACGAAGTTCACGACGCGGCCCGGGACGTTCGACCCGTTGACCTGGATCTCGAGGTTCCGGACGTCGAGCGTCAGCGCGTCAAGCCCGATCACCTCGATGGTCCCCGAGCCGGTGAGCGCGTAGTAGCTCTCGGTCTTGTTCGCCAGCGTCGTCGGCTTGAGCAGCGCAATCCCGAGCTCGACGGCGCTCAGCGCGATCCCGAGGGCGGCACCGGGGTCGGCGGGCTCGGTGACGTTCCCGTCCGCGTCGGTGATCCAGTACGGGCCGTTCGCGCCGATGAACGCGTACCCGTCGCTGATCCCGATCGTGAGCACGTTGACGTTCCGGACGTTGCCGTTGTCCAGGGTCACGTCCTGCGCGACGCCCTGTTGGATCGCGAACCCGGCGGTGACGAAGACGAAGCCGCCGATCGAGAGGTGCGCCGTGCCGACCACGCGGAGCGGCACGGTGTCGTCGAGGTCGATGTCGACCGTCGTGGTCGGGCCGCTCGGGATGCTCAGCTTCCCGGCCGGGAGCAGCGAGAAGTCGATGCCGGGCGCCGCGAGGCCGCCGGACGTCGTGCCCTTGTTGATCTGGACCTCGAGGCTGCCGCCGATGTCGAAGCCGTCGATCCCGACCAGGGCGCCGGTACCCCGCGCGCGGAGGGCGAAGTACTTCGTCCCGTCCGTGGCGGTCGCCGACAGGAGGCCGAGGCTCAGGCTCTGGAAGGCGATGCCGAGGGCGCCGTTCGCTTCCGGATCGTCGGTGCTCTCGAAGACGCCGTCACCGTCTTCGTCGGGGTTGCCGACACCGGCGAACAGGTTCCCGTTGTCGAGGCCGATCTCGAGCGCCTGAACGGAGACGGCGGTCGTCGCGCCGACCGGGATCACTAGCAGCGTCTGCTTGGTGATCGCGAAGCTCGCGCTCGCCCAGACGAAGTTCTCGATGCGAACCGCGATCTCGCCGCCCACAGACAGATCCGTGGCCGCGTCGAGGTTCAGCCCGAAGAGCGGGCCGCCGGGGCTGAAGTTCTTCCAGTCGAGCTTCGTCGTGCCGGTCGCGACCTTGTTGACGCGCACGAAGCCGTTCCGCACCTCGAACAGCGAGCTGTCGTCGATCCCGACGATCGTCGCCGACGTGAACCCGATCTGCAGGCCCGTGTAGCTGTTCGCCGCGGTCTTGACGGAGCCGAGCGTGACGCTCGCGTTTGTGATCCCGAACCCGACGGTGCCGTTGTTCACGGTCACGTGATCGGCACCGAGGCTGCCGCCGAGGCCGACCCACAGGCTCGCACCCGTGATCGAGAGGCTGATCGCCTGTGCACTCGTGAGGGTGACCGCGCCGCCCGTGCCGCTCACCGTCTGTTGGACGAGCGAGAACGTGCCGCTGGCGGCGACGAAGCCATCCGCGATCGAGACGCCGAGCGTGCCCGAAACGCTCAGCGTGATCGCGCCGGACAGATCGAGCCCGAAGCTGCCGCCGCCGTCGATCGTCAGCGTCGTCCAGTTCAGCGGCGTGCCCGTCGTCGCGGTGTTGACCGTGACCGTGAGCCCGGTCACGAAGAGGTCGACGCCGGTGATGCCGAGCAGGGAAGCTTCCTCGACGGAGAGCTTGAGACCGGTATACGAGTTGGTCGCGGTCGTGATCGCGCCGAGCGTGACGTTGACGCCGAGCGCGCTGATCCCTGTCGTGCCCGGGACGACCGCAGTGTGCGCCGCGTTCAGCCCGCCGCCCACACCGGCCCACAGCGAGGCGCTCTCGATCGTCAGCTTGAGGGCCGTCTCGCTCGTGAGCCCGCCGCCCGAGACGATGAGCCGCTCGAGCCGGAACGTCCCGACCGCCGCGACGAAACCGCCGCCGATGCTGATCGCGAGCGTTCCGCCCACGCTCAGCTGCGTCGCGCCCGCGAGGTCGAAGCCGAAGCTACCGCCGCCGCCGTCGATCGTCAGCGCCGACCAGTTGAGAGGCGTGCCGGTCGTCGCCGTGTTCACGCGGATGTCGAGCGAGGAGACATAGAGCTCGATGCCGGGGATCCCGATCAGCGAAGCCGTGGCGACCGTGAGCTTCAGCCCGGTGTAGGAGTTCGCGGGCGTGACGGTCGAGACCGCGGCGAAGATGAGGTTCACGCCGTTCGCGCTGATTCCGATCGTGCCGGGGACGACTGCCGTGTGCGCCGCGTTGAGCCCGCCGCCGACACCGGCCCAGAGCGACGCGTTGCTGACGGTGAGCTTGAGTGCGGGCCGGCTGGTCAGGCCGCCGCCCGAGACGACCGCGCGCGTGAGGCCGAAGGTGCCTGCCGCCGCGACGAACCCGCCCCCGATCTGGATCGCGAGCGTGCCCTCGACGTTCAGCTCGATCGCGCCGGAGAGGGTAAGGCCGAAGCTGCCACCGCCGCCGTCGATCGTCAGCAGCGACCAGTTCAGCGGCGAGGCGCCCACGGCCTTGTTGATCTCGACCCTCAGGCTCGAGACGTAGGCGTCCACGCCGGGGATCCCGACGAGCGACGCCTCGGCGACGGTGAGCCGCAGTCCGGTGTAGGTCGCGCCGCCGGACGTCGTGATCGCGCCGAGCGTGAGGTTGACACCGCTGGCGCTGATCCCGGCGGTGCCGGGGACGACGGCCGTGTGGGCCGCGTTGAGCCCGCCCCCGACGCCGGCCCAGAGCGACGCGCCCGTGATGCTGAGCTTCAGCGCCGACTCGCTCGTCAGGCCGCCGCCGGAGACGGTCGAGCGCTCGAGCCGGAACGTGCCGGCCGCGGCGACGAACCCGTTCGCGATGTTGACGCCGAGGGTCCCACCCACGCTTAGTGTGATCGCGCCCGAGAGATCCAGGCCGATTCCGAGGGCCGTCCAATTGAGCGGCGTCGGCGCGACACCGCCGGTCGCCGTGTTCGTCTTGATGTCGATGGCCGAGGCGTAGAGCTCGACGCCGCTGATCCCGATCAGCGACGCAGTGGCGACCTCGAGCCGGAAGCCCGAGTAGGTCGTCGCGCCGTCGACGACGGTCGCGTACGTGATCGAGACGCCGTT
>JBDTVA010000221.1:0-3552 GCA_040007455.1 Actinomycetota bacterium
TTCTTCCGGATCAACCAGAACATCTCGCCGAGCTAGCAGTCATCTAGCGAGAATACTGCGGTGACGTCCTACGAGATCGGCCTCGCCGTCCACATCTTCGGAGCTCTGATCTTCTTCGGGGGCGCACTCCTCGTGGGCGTTGTGTTCGAGACAGCGAGGCGGCGGGGTCGTCCCAGCGAGGTCGCGCTTCTGCTCGGGCTCACGCGGATCGGCGCGCTCATCGTCGTCGCCGGCGCAGTGCTCGTCTTCGGCGCCGGGCTCTGGCTCGCCGGTGAGGTCGACCAGTTCCGGGAAGCCTGGCTCGTCACGTCGCTCGGGCTGTTCGTTGCCGCGCTCGTCCTCGGCGCTCTTGGAGGGCAGCGGCCGAAGCACGCCCGCCTGCTGGCGACGAGGCTCGCGGACGACGGGGACGAGATGACGCCGGAGCTCCGCCGGCTGCTGGACGACCCACCCTCGCGGATCGCGAACTACGGCTCGAGTCTGCTCGTCGTCGTGATCCTCCTGCTCATGATCTGGCAGCCGGGGCGGTGAGCGCGACGAGAGCGACGAGCGCCGCCCAGACGGTCGCAGCTCCGGCGACGTGGAGCATCGCCAGCGGGTTGTGCGCTCGGCTCTCCTCCCCGACGAGAACGAGTGATACCCCGAAGCCGATCTGGACGGCGACCGCGGCCAGCGGCACACCGCCAGCCAGCCGGGGGCCGTGCCCGCGCCACGCGTGGGCGGCGAGGGCGACTGCAAGACCGGCAACCAGATACGCTGCGCTGCGGTGCGCGACCTGGAGCCACGCATCCGCCCCGCCCGCGGCGAACGCGCCGTTGCAGTCCGGCCAGTCCTGCCCGCAGGCGTGGTCGGCGTCGGCGGAGACGACGGCAGCTCCAAGTCCCACGAGCACGAGGCCGGCCCCGGTCGTCCACCAGGCGAGCCGGACGAAGCCCTCGCTCGCGCGCGCGTCCGCGTCGCCGCGCCAAGCCGCTCCCGCCGTGAGCACGGTCGCGGCCAGGAACAGCATGCCGACGACGAAGTGGACTCCGACGATCCAGCCGGGCAGCTCGAGCCAGACGACGATCGCGCCGAGCAGCGCCTGCGCGGGGACGAGCAGCACCGCCGCGATCGCCGGCACGACGACGTCCCGCCGCCCTCGATACCGCCGCCACGCCCACAGGGCGACGAGGACCACGAGCACCGTGACGAGGCCGGCGACCCAGCGATGACTCGTCTCGATGATCGGCTCCTTCTGATGCGCGGGGACGACCCGGCCGCCACAGAGCGGCCAGTCGGGGCAGCCGAGCCCCGACTCCGTGACACGCACGATCCCGCCGACGGCGACGAGCGCCCAGGCGGACGCCGCGGCCGCGAGCGCGACGAGCCGGAAGCCTCGGTCGGGGCGCATTGCCGCCATTCAAGCGATCGGCCGGTCGCCGGCCATGATCGAAATTGATCATGTTCGGGCGATCCGCTGCTGCGCAAACTCGCATGAGAGCCTGCACGCCACAGGAGGGAGCGACGTGAGCACGACAACACCGGCCCCGGAGGCGCAGCCCACGCCGACCGAGCCGCTCGCCCAGCCGCCGGGCACGAGCTTCATCGAGGCCGTGCTCGACAGCCTCCCCGCATGGACGGTGGTCGCTGCGGCGATCGCGTTCCTGTACCTCGTCTGGCTGACGATCGAGATCCTCGGGCGCTACGTCGAGCGCATTCCCGCGGTGACGCCGTAGCCGTGGCCGCCGACGAGTCACCCGTCGCCGCGCCCGCCCCCGGCTGGGGCCGCAAGTACCCCCGCGACGAGCGGGTCTTCCTCTGGCTGATCGCAGCCTCGCTCGTCCTCATGACCGCCGTGGTCTTTGCCTGGCTCGCGTGGGGCGACCAGAACGTCCCCTCGAGGTACCGCTACATGTCGCCGACGCAGTTCTCTGCGGAGGTGGCGAAGTTCGCCGATCGCTACCAGGCGGCGGACGGCCGCGTCTACGTGCCACCCAGCAAGGACGCGTATCTGGTTGCCAGCCGCTACACGTTCTACCCCGAGCTCGTCCTCCAGGCGAACACCACGTACCGGATCTGGCTCTCCGCCACGGACGTGCTGCACGGGTTCTCTCTCGTCGGCGGCGGCCAGAACATCAACCTCGAGCTCGCCCCCAACCACGTCACCGGGATGAACCTGACTGTCGGCGACCCGGGCCGCTACCTCGTCGTCTGCAACGAATACTGCGGTCTCCAGCACCACACGATGAGGACCTTCCTGACAGTTGTGCCGGCGGCGGAGATGCGACAGAACGCCGTCACGGCGGGGACGGGCGAGGAGACGACACCGGCGGTCGGTCCGGCCGGAAGCCTCGAGCTCTCCGCCGATCCAACGGGAGCGCTGAAGTTCGACACGGCGTCCCTGCAGGCGAAGGCGGGGACGGTGACGATCGCGATGAAGAACCCGTCGGCGCTCCCGCACAACGTCGCAATCAAGGGCAACGGGGTCGACGTCAAGGGCAAAATCGTGCTCAACGGCGGGACGTCCACCGTCTCCGCCGACCTCGAGTCCGGCACCTACACCTTCTACTGCTCTGTCCCCGGTCACGAGGCCGCGGGCATGAAGGGCACGCTCACGGTCCCGTGACCACAACCGAGGAGAGCTGACCATGGCCTACGTCGAGCCTGTCCCGCACACACTCGCCCTCCGTGAGGAGCGGTCGCGCACCTGCGGGGTCACGGGACTGCGCATCTACGCCACGCCGCAAGCCCTGACGGTCGCGAACGCGGTCGCCGCCGTGCTCGCCCTCGCGGCGGGTGGTCTGTTCGGGCTCCTCATCGGCCTGACGCGGGCGCCTAGCCTCGAGCTGCTCAGCCCCGACTATTTCTACGCCGCGCTGACCGGTCACGGCGTCGCCGCGCTCATCCTCTGGCCGGTCTTCTTCGAGGTTGCGGCGATGGTCTTCGCGTCGAGCGTGATGCTCAACGCGCGCCTCTTCTCGAACGCGCTTGGGTGGACGTCGTTTGCCCTCATGGTCGCCGGCGCGGTGCTGCTGCTCGGAATCATCCTGAGCGGTAAGGCGAGCGTCGCCTTCACGGCGTACCCACCGCTCGTGGCGCACCAGGTCTTCTACCTCGGCTACCTCGTCTTCGCGGTCGGCGCACTGCTCGCGATCGTCAACTTCGCGCTGACGATCCTGAAGGCGCGCACCGACGGCGTCCACAAGGGCTCGTTGCCGCTGATCACGTACGGCGTCGGCGTGGCCGCGATCCTCGCGCTGCTCTCGATCGTCTCGGGCCTGGTCGCGCTCATCCCGGCCTGGCTCTACTCCCTCGGCTGGATCGGGTCGGTCGAGCCGATCGTCTATCGCGGCTGGTTCTGGGGGCTCGGGCACACGCTCCAGTACGTCAACGTGGTCGCGATGGTCGTCGCCTGGTACGCCATCGCCGCGCTGACCTTCGGGGCAGGGCCGGTCAACCAGAAGTTCACGCGTGTCGCGTTCGTCCTCTACATCATCATCACCTTCCCCGTGCTCGGACACCACTTCCTCGTCGACCCGAGCATCGGCACCGACGTCAAGATCGTCGGCGGCA
>JBDTVA010000222.1:0-3551 GCA_040007455.1 Actinomycetota bacterium
ACCACTGGTACGCGAGCAGCGGGAGAACGCCGACGAGCGCGCCGGCGGCGTACTCGACCCCGGCCCGCCGCGAACGAGAGAGCGCGTACCCACCGACGATGAGGGCAGCGAGGGCGAGCGGATAATCAGCGACGACCGACAGTCCCGCGAACACGCCCGCTAGGAGTCCCCACCAGCGCAACCGCCCGCGCAGCCAGAGCGTCGCGAAGGCCCCGAACGCGAGTGCCGCCGCGAGGACATGCGAGAAGAAGACGGTCGCGAACGGCAGGAGCAGCGTGCCGGCCCCGGCCGTGACGGCGGCGAGCGCGCCGTAGCCGGACTCCAGACGATCGCCGAGGCGTCGCACGAGCACCGCGATCGCGAACGCCGGGAGGACGCAGCCGACCAGCCCGAGCGCCCAGAGCATCCCAACCGTCTCGTCGGACGCGCCCGGCGCGCGTGCAAGCCGCTCCTTCAGTCCGGTGACGTCGAGCGCGACGAAGACCGGTAGCGCGGCGAAGGCGAGCCCCGGCGCTTTCGCGGCGTAGTAGTGGCCGTTCACCCAGGCGACGTCGCCGGTTTCGTCCCGGTAGGTGTCCACTACCGGGCTCCCGTCAGCGAGCGCGCGAACGAGGGAGTAGTGCGCGAGCTGGTTCCAGCCGATCCCCTGCGCGAGACTCGCGTAGGCAAGGCCGAGGCAGGCGAGCGCGAGGACCGCCGGCCTACGCACCGAATCGCTCCCCGTAGAAACGCTCGAACGACTCCCTCACGCCGGTGAGGTGCTTCACGTGCGTCACGTTGCGGCCCATCTTGACCGGTAGTCCCAGCCCGAGCAGCCGATTCGCAGCTCGCTCACGCGAGCGCGGCTGCGAGGCGGGCGCACAGCTCGTCGTTCGCCGCCGCGACGACGCGCGAGCGTGGCTCGAGGTCGAGCGGCGCGTCGCCGAACGGTGGAGCCTCGAAGAGGTCGATGGCGAGCCCGACCTCGCGGACGAGCAGCTGCGCCGCCGCGATGTCGACCGACCGCGCACCCTTGAGCGAGCAGACGCCGTCGATCCGGCCGGCGGCGAGGTTGCAGAGCGCGAGCGCGAGCGACCCCATCACCCGCAGCCGATGCGCGAGCCCGATGACGTTCGACGCCTTCTCCGCGATCGACGAGGTGAGCGTCGCCTCGAACGCGAGCAGCTCGATCTCGTCCTTCGGCCGCACCGCTCCGAGCGCGGCGCCGTCGAGCCACGCGCCCTCGCCGCGGCGTGCGGTCCACTCCTCGCCCGTGCCGAAGTCGTAGACGTAGCCGAACGTCACGTCCTTCATCGTCGGACCGTCTGCGACGGCCAGCGAGAGGCAGAAGTGCGGGACGCCGCGCTTCGCGTTGAGAGAGCCGTCGACGGGATCGAGGACGAGCCACGGCCGCCCGCTCCCCTTGACGACCTCGCCGATCTCCTCCGAGACGAGCGTGTAGTCGTCGTGGCGCTCGTCCAGCAGCGCGATCACGACGCGCTCGACCTCCGTGTCGACGACCGTCGTCTCGTCGCCGCCTTCGCCCATGCCGACCGCCGGCTCGCGCTCGACGCGGGTCGGCAGGTCGACGAGCACGCCCTGCACGCCCGCGACCGCTGCCCGGCACGTCGCGAGCCAGTCGGTCACAGCGGATGGAAGAGGAGGCCGCTCAGCAGCTTGGGATAGAAGTACGTCGTCTTCGGCGGCAGTACCTCGCCGCGCTTCGCAACCGCGAAGACGTCCTCGATCTTCGTCGGGCGAAGCAGGAACGCCGCCTCTGCGCGACCCTCGTCGACCGCGGCGATCGCCTCGTCGACGTACGCCGTGTAGCCGACGTCGCCGGGGGCGAGCGTCTCGACGAGCTGTGTGTCGAGCTCTCCGGGCTCACCTTCCGCGACCGCGACCCGGTCGCGCGTGTAGACGACGACCGCAGGCCGGTCCGGCGGCAGCGCTTCTAGCGCTGCGCGCGGGTCGCTGCCGTCCTCCGGGAGCGCGGCCGCGTCGAAGCTCGCCGCAGTTCGGTGGGTTGGGAAGATCGTCAGGCCGGGATCGCTCGTGGAGACGAGCACGACCATCAGCCACGGCGATCCGCCGCTTTGGGCGTACTCGACCGTCGTCTCGTAGCGGTGATGGCCGTCGGCGATCATCAGCTGACGGTCCGCGAAAGCCTCGACGATCGCGTCGGTCTCGGAGAGCCGCCAGAGCTTCGCGCCCTCCACTTCGAGCTCGGGCTCGCCCTCGGGCTGCGAGACCGGGGGCATCCCCTCGTAGAGCAGGAAGATCGGCTCGAGCTGCGCGCCGACCGCGCGAACGAGCCTTAACCGACCCTCCCTCGCGGCCCGGTGCGTCCGCTCGTGCGGCAGGACGACGCCGCGGTCGTAGGGCTCCGCCTTCAACGACGCGACGATCCCGCGCCGCGTGCGCGCGACACCGTCTGGGCCGACGTAGTCCTGCTCGAGTGCCCAGAAGGCAGGCGACTCCTGCCGCAGGACGCCCTCGTCGCGCCAGGCCGCGAAGTCACGTGCCGCCTGCTCCTCCGAGTCGGGAAGCGTGAGGTGGACGACGTTGTAGGGGCTCTTCTCGAGGTAGGCGCGCCGCTCGTGCTCGGAGAGCACGTCGTAGGGCGGCGCCACGAGCGACTCGAGGGGCCCAGCGCGCTCCTCGTCGTAGCGCAATGCGGCGAAGGGTCGAAGCTCGGCCACGCCCGGACCGTACCCTAGGATTGCAAGCGTGAACGCGATCGCCGACCTGGCCGAGGACCGGGTCGTCGAGGGCGTCTACGCGGTCGCCAGGAAGCAGCGGCTCAGGACGAAGGGTGGCGCCTCCTACCTCGCGCTCGAGCTCGTCGACCCGAGCGGACGGGTCGATGCCCGCGTCTGGAACGACGTCGACCTCCTCGACGCCCGCTTCGACGAGGGGGATGCGGTGCGCGTGCTCGGACGGGTCGAGCGCTTCCGCGACCGGCTCCAGGTCGAGGTGCGCTCGCTCGAGAAGGAGACCGGAGCCGACCCTGCCGCGCTCGCCCCGACGATCCGCCGCGACCGCGACGAGCTCGACGGCTTCCTCGAGTTTCTCGCGGGGGAGGTTGCGCACCCCGGGCTGCGCGCAACGGTCGCGCAGTTCGTCGACGACGCGGCGATCCGCGAGCGCTTCCGCACGCTGCCAGCCACGCTCGATGCGCACCACTCCTACGCCGGCGGCCTGCTCGAGCACACGGTGGGAGTTGCGACGATCTGCCGCGAGACCGCTCAGCTCCACCCCCGGCTCCGCACTGACCTCCTGATCGCCGCGGCGCTGCTCCACGACGTCGGTCGAACGCGGGAGCTGGGACCGGCGCCGGCGTTCAGGCCGACCGAGGAAGGGCGGCTGCTCGGCCACGTACACCTCGGCCTTCGGTTGATCGAGGAGCGCGCGGGCTCGCTCGCTGCCGACGCGCGGGCAGAGCTTCTGCACGCGGTCGCCTGCCACCACGACGTGCGCGCGGCCCGCACCGCCGAGGCCGCGGCGCTGTACCACGCGAACCAGCTCGACGCCGTCGCGGCGACGCGCCCCGTCGACAGCGCGTGACCGCA
>JBDTVA010000223.1:0-3551 GCA_040007455.1 Actinomycetota bacterium
AGATCGTCGTGATGGTGATCGTCGCCGTCGGGAAGTGGGTCGTCGTCTTCGCGGTCTGCCTCTTCACCGACCCGTGGGCGGCGGTCAAGAGCTTCCGCGACCTCTGGAACGACCTCCTGGACATCGCCGAGGAGGCAATCGACTTCCTGAAGTCCCTGCTCGACGACGTCGGTGAGTTGCTCACCGACGTCGAGGGCGTCGTCAGCTCGCTCTTCCAGGGGATCCTGGGGATCTCCGAGGCGAACTACGTCGGCGCGCTGTTCGCCGGGATCCTCCGCTGGGTGCTCGAGTTCTGGCGGGACGGGATCGACATCGTCCGCGACCTGATCTGCAACCTCCAGGACCTCGTCTTCGGGATCCTCCGCCTGAACGCGTGTCGCATCGTCGCGGGCCTGACGGGGATCGGCGCCGACATCGTCCGGGTGATCATGCTCGTCCTCCGGATCCCCGGCGGTCTCGTCGGCGGCCCGAAGGACGAGTACGAGCTGAACGAGGTCGAGCGGATCGTCGACCAGGCGCTCCGCGACGCGTTCGCCGGCGACGCCGCCGGGCTGGCCGCCGCGCGCAAGAAGGTGAAGCTGCGCAACCGCCCGTTCGGTGTCCCCATCCACATCGACGCGCGCCGCATCTTCGTCAGCTCGCGCTCGACGGCGATCGACCTGCAGGCGCTCGATGCGAGGGGCATCATCAACCTCTCCGCCGCGGCCGACCTGGCGACCGACTGCACGCAGGCCGAGCCGACCCGCGACGACAAGCGCAGCTCGTACCTGCTGAACCGCGCGCGCTGGGACGTCGTCTACGCGGGGACCGACATGCCAGTCGACTACCAGACGATCGAGACCTTCCGGCGCCTCGGCGCGGCCGCGGTCCCCGAGTTCCGCGTGTACGCGATCCGCCGGGAGATCTTCCGCCGCTACCTCGACGTCGCGGTTCGCAAGGGCCAGCAGATCGGCGTGCAGTTCCTCTGGCGGATGGGCGAGCTCGAGGCGACGCAGCTCGACCACATCCTCGTCCCGGACACCGACGCGGGCAACGACGCGATGATGACCCTCGCCGGGCGAAACGTCGCGAGCGACGACCTGTGCCGCCCGCCCGCGCTCGCGGTGTTCCGCTACACGAACGATCGCCGCAGCGGGCTGACGAGCTGGTTCCGCCCTGGCGACACGCACCCGAGCGGCGTCACCTTCCGCGACCGGCTGCCCGAGGCGATGTTCCGTTGGGTGCTCGTGCACGAGCTCGGCCACTATTTCGGCCTCGACCACGCCGGTCACAACGGCGCCGGCTACATCATGTTCACGAACGACCCCGGCGCCGGCCTGGACGTCATGTCGCTGGACGCGTTCTTCCAGATCGTGTTCCTCACGGGCGAACCTCGGTTCACGCCGGACGACGCACGCACAGCGTGGGGCTGGATCACCAGCAACGCGCGCAGTTGCCTGACGTGACGCGCCCGTGACGGCGCGGTGACGGGCGAGTGCGACGCTCGTTCCGTGATCCCGACTGCCTGGGACCCGCGCGCTCCTCCGGCGCAAGTCGGTCCTGAGCACGCGCCGACCACCACGGTCGGCCGACGACGTAGGAGCAGCAAATGAAGGACGACAGGAACGTTTCCGAAGCGATCAAAGAGGCCAACGAGGTCTTCGCCGCGATGGCGGAGGCGGTCGAGGCAAGCGCGCGAGAGGGCGTCACGGAGATCGACGTCCTCGACGTGGCGAAGCGCGCCGGCCTCGGGGACCTCAACGAGGACATCCTGAAGGAACTTCAGATCCCGCGCATCATCCCGTGCCATCCGTGGCTCCCCTGGTACGTGTGGTGGCCCTGGCGGCCGCTGTGGTGCTGGTGGTGGCGCTGGCGGTATCCGTGGTACGGATGGTGCTGTCCTTGGTGGTGGCACCGCTGCCACTGGTATCTGTAGTCGCGGACGTCGTGGGGCGGTCAGCGGCGCCGCCCCGCGCAATCACCTCGCTGGAGGAGCTCCGGCGCGTCACGCATGCGCCGGTCTGGAGCTCGCTCGTCCACACCGACGCGCCGACGCTTCGGCTCGAGCGCGCCACCGACTTTGAGTTGAGCGAGTGGCAGCGGCGCCTCGATCGCTACCTCTACGCCTGCGGGTGCACGAGCGGCGCGATCACGCTGGCGGCCGCGCTCGCCACCCTCGCCGCGATCCAGTTCGTCGCCGGCGTCGACTTCGGCTCCGGCCTGCGGACGGCCGGCGTCTGGCTCGCGGTCGCGTTCGGCGCAGCGCTCGTCGGCAAGACGGCGGGTCTCGCCGCAGCGCAGATGCAACGCCGGAGGCTCTATGCGGAGATCGAGCGAACGCTGGCCGATCGAGGCGGCCTTTCCACCGACCAGTAACCGAAGGGAGCTCAGATGCGCGCTTTCTGTCTTCGAATAAACCTTGCGACGCTCGTCCTCTGCGCCGTCCCGATCCGCGTCTGCACGCAGTGGCGCCGGATCGTGATCACGATCTGCGACGCGGTCGCCGCCGTCACACGAAGCGTCTGCGACGCGTGGCAGACCGTCTCGGAGACGATCTGCGACGCGACCCAGACGATCACTCAGTCGGTCTGCGACGCGACGCAATCCATCACGAAGTCGATCTGCGACTCGTGGGGCTCGATCCCGATCATCGGCGGGCTCATCTGCCTGTTCAGCCACCTCGTCACGACGATCGTGTGCGTCGCGAGTCACATCGTCTCGACGATCATCTGCGTCGCGAGCCACATCGTCTCGCGGCTCGTGTGCGTGGCGAGCCACCTCGTGGCGGTGCTGATCTGCATCGCGAGCCATCTCGTGGTTTTCTTCGTCTGCATCGCGTGGACGATCGTGCTCGTGTTCCTGTGCATCACGCTCGGTGGGCTGGCACGCCTGCTGTGCTCGTGGGTGCGGCTCGAGACGGGCAGGGGGGCAGCCGAAGGCGAGGGGTGAGCCGGTAGCTGCGCGAGGAGAGTTTGATCCGCCCGACCAGCCGCTACGGGAGAAGCTCGCAACGGTCGACCGCCCCCGCCAGGCGGCGGTCGGCTGTCACCAACACCGCGTCCTCCGCCTCAGCGAGGCTCGCGTAGCACGCGTCGTAGACGCTCAGCTCCCGCTCGAGCGCGATGGCGAGGGCGGCCGGCGCAAGCACGTCCAGGGGGCGAACCTCGAACGGAAGCGCTCGAACGAACTCCAACCGTCGAAGCGCGGCGTGGCGTGGGAGCGCACCCTCCCGAACGTACCCGGCGAACGCCTGCCCCACCTCCACGAAGACGAGGTCGGGAACGACGGCATCGACCTCGCGCCGCGCGACTCGCTCGAGCCACCGACGCGCGTCGAGGCCTCGGTCGATCAGTGCACGGACAATGACGCTTGCGTCAAGAACCGCGAGCACGCTGCTCGATCTCGCCCGCGCGTCCATCGCGCGCCTCTCGGATCACGTCCTCCGGCCTTGGCGCGTCGTCCGGCAGAAGAAACTCTGCACGGAGCGCGTCAAGCCGGCGAAGCACGTCGCGCGTGCGGCGCTCCTGGGCGACCGAGGCCTCGAGCGCCTCGATCACCTCCATGTTCAGCGA
>JBDTVA010000224.1:0-3547 GCA_040007455.1 Actinomycetota bacterium
GCCCAGCCCGTCCTCCAACGGGTGCCCGATCCGATCCCCGAGCCGGAGCTCGAACTCGAGCCCGCACCCGAGCCGCTCCCACCGGCCGCCGAGCTCGAGCTTGCGACGCCGGAGCCGGAGCCGGAGCCCGAACCGGAGCCGGAGCCCGAACCCGAACCAGAACCCGAACCAGAACCCGAACCAGAACCCGAACCAGAGCCCGAGCCCGAGCCCGAGCCCGAGCCCGAGCCCGAGCCCGAGCCTCCGCGTCTCGAGGTCGTTCCCGAGCCCGAGCCGGAACCCGCGCCAGAACCCGAGCCGGCGCCGGAACCCGGGCCGCCGCGGGTCGTGACCCTCCCGTTCTCGGGCACGCCGAGGGAATGGAACGTGTGGGAGCTCGAGCGTCTCGCGCGGGCGAACACCGGCGGAGACGTCGTGAAGGACGAGGAGCTCTCGTACCTGCTCGTCTACCTGCGTGGGTTCGCGACTCCCGAGGGCATCCTGCCGGTGGACTTCGACGAGCTCGTGCGCGAGTCGTTCGGCCCGCTGCTCGTGGCGCGGTGATCCCGCACGGCCTTGCCCGGCGTGGTCTCGCACTCGCTGCGGTAGCGCTCCTCGGGGGCGTTCTCGCGTTCGCAGCGGACTCCTGGAACGGAGAGGGCGCCGGGAGCACGCAGCCGGAGGCACGCCCGGTGCCGGTTCCAGGCTCGGGCTGGTACCGCGCGCTGGCCGCCCCATTCCCGGCGAGCACGACCAAGGCCCGGACCTCGTGCGGGCAGCGGCTCGGTCCGGAGACGCTCGGCGTCGCGCACCCGGTCCTGCCCTGCGGCGTGAAGCTCTACATCTCCTACGGCGACAAGCTGGTTCTGACGCAGGTCGTCGACCGCGGGCCCGGTGCGCCCGGGCGCGACTTCGACCTCACGCGCGCACTTGCAGCCAAGCTCGGGCTGGAGGGCACGCAGCAGATCCGCTGGCGCTACGCGCGCTAGCTACGATGCGCGGGTCTCGCTTCTCGCCCATGTCTGGTCTCGCCCACGCGGCGTCGCCAGATCTGTCGTTAAAGAACCAACACCGCTGAACAAGGGAGCGTTCGTTCGGTAGCGGCACGGGAGTGTCAAGCGCCGGCACCGCACCCACCTGGCTTGCCAGGTTCATTACGACCATGGGCGGGAGGCGAGGCGCTACGGTGCGCGGATGATCGAGCTCGTCGGAGACTCGTCGCGCGGCGGCGAATGGGCGCTCGTGCGGCTCCGCGTCGACGGCGACAGGATCGTCGAAGCGGACGCGCCCGGGCTGTCTCGGAACCTCGAAGGGCTGACCCTGCTCGAAGCAGCCGCGGTCCCCGGCGAGACGCTGGCGGCCGACGCGCTCGCGAACGCGATCGGGCCGGTCGTTCGGGAGTCGGCGGATCCCCGTCGCATCGCGGTGGCGATGAGCGGAGGGGTCGACAGCGCCGTCGCGCTGCTGCACGCAGGCCCGGAAGCTGTCGGTGTGACGCTGAGGCTCTGGCTCGACCCGGAGGGGCCGAGCGCCGAGCGCGCGTGCTGCTCACCCGACGCGGTGATCGCCGCCCGTGAGGCCTGTCACGCGCTCGGACGCCCGCATGTCACGCTCGACCTCCGGGAGGAGTTCAGGCGCGCGATCGTCGAGCCGTTCGTGCGTGGCTATGCGCGCGGCGAGACGCCGAACCCCTGCATCGCGTGCAACGGCAGCTTCCGCTTCGCGGAGCTCCTCGCGTTCGCGGAGCGCGTTGGTGCATCGCGGCTCGCAACCGGGCACTACGCGCGGATCGTCTCGCACCGCGGGCGGCTGCTCCTCGCACGTGCCGTCGACCGTGAGAAGGACCAGTCGTACATGCTCGGCCGGCTCGATCCCGCGTTCCTCGACCGGATCTGGTTCCCGCTCGGTGACCAGACGAAGGCGGTCACGCGGGCCGAGGCGGAGGCTGCGGGGCTGCCGGCCGCTGGGCGCGCCGAGAGCCAGGAGGCCTGCTTCCTCGCCGGCGGCGACTATCGGTCGTTCCTCGAGCGCCGCGGACTGAACGGCGAAGGCCCGATCGTCGACCAGGAAGGGCGCGAGCTCGGCAGGCACGGCGGCGTGTGGCGCTTCACGCCCGGCCAGCGTCGAGGGCTGGGCGTTTCGTCCGCAGCCCCGCTCTACGCGCTCACGACCGACGCGGTGACCTCGACGCTCGTCGTCGGGCCCAGGGAATCGCTCGCCACGACGAGCGTCTCGGCCCGCGGCAGGCTCTTCGTCGACGTGGAGCGGGTCGAGGCGAAACTCCGCTACCGCTCAGCCGCGGTCGCCGCCCGAGTCGTGGCCGAGGAGCGCGGTTTCCGCCTCGAGCTCGACCAGCCGGCGTTCGCGGTCGCCGCGGGTCAGGCCGCTGTCCTGTACGACGGCGACGCCGTGGTCGGGTCAGGACTGATCACGAGCGCCGCTGACGCCTAAGATCGTCTCCGTACACGTGTCGCCATTCCTCGCCTTCAGCTGGAACGACCTCGCTGACCTCGCGCTGGCCGTCTTCCTCTTCTCCGTCGGGCTTTCGTTCGCCTATGCGTTCGTCCGCCTGGGCGGAACCCTCGGACGGGTTTCCGCGTTCATCAAGGGAACGCAGGAGGAGCTCCTGCCGGTGATCAACAAGACCGGGGGGACAGTGGATCGGGTGAACGCGCAGCTCGACAAGGTCGATCTCGTCACGGACAGCGCCGTCGACGCCGCGGACAGCGTCGATACGGCCGTGCGTGCGGTGAGCTTCGCGATCCAGCGCCCCGTGCAGAAGATCGCCGGGTTGGCCGCGGGCATCGCCCACGGTTTCGCGGCCCTTCGGGTCGAGCGCAACGTCGGCAGCGCCGTGCAGCGCGCGAAGGAAGCCGCCGCGCGCCGCGAAGCCGAGCTCGCAGAGGAATTGCGACGCGTGGACAGCGAACGGCCTTGAGCCCAGACGAGATCACGCTTCGCCTGCCGCGCGAGCGGCCGTTCTTCGGTGTCGCTCATCTGGTCGTCGGCGGCCTCGCCGTGCGTCTCGACTTGAGCTTCGAGCAGCTCGAAGATCTGCAGGTCGCGCTCGGCGAGCTGCTCGATCAGCACGAGACGGAGCGGGAGATCACCGTCTCGGTGCGTGTCGAGGGCGAGACGATCCACGCCCTCGTCGGCCCGTTCGACGAATCGCTCGAGAAGGAGCTCGCTCGGGACTCGGGCGACGCCGTGGGTCTCCGCCGAGTGCTGGAGACCGTCGTCGACGGCGTCGAGGTGACGAACCGTGACGGCCAGCCGTGGGTCGAGCTCACGAAGGCGGTGAAGCGCTGATGCCGGACCGGAACGACCGCGAGCTGCTGCGCCGCTACCACGAGCACGGAGATCTGCAGGCGCGCGAACAACTGATCGAGCACTACATGTCGCTCGTGCGCTCGCTCGCGCGGCGCTACTCGTACCGCGGCGAGCAGCTCGACGACCTCGTCCAGATCGGCGCGATCGGGCTGATCAAGGCGATCGACCGTTTCGACCTCGACCGCGGCGTCGAGCTGACGACCTACGCGACGCCGAACATCATCGGCGAGATCAAGCG
>JBDTVA010000225.1:0-3537 GCA_040007455.1 Actinomycetota bacterium
TCCTGAGTTAGCGAATCGATTAGAGCAGTGTGACCCAGTACACGACGATGACCAGGAGCAGGCAGAGCGTCCCGCCGAGCGTAACCGCGGGTGTCAGTGATCTGGCGTTACAGACGCGGACACCGGTGAAGCGGAGCTACCGCTGGTTTGTCGCACCTCGCCGCGTCAGATCTGGAGGCCGCCGAAGCGGGTGAGACCCGCCGTGAAGCGCGTCAGATAGCCGGTGGCGAGCAGAACGCCGAAGACGACCAGTAGCCCGCCTGACGTGACGCCGACGAGGCGCCGGTGGCGGCGGAGCACGCCGACGATCCCCAGCGCGCGTGTGAAGCCGAGCCCGAAGAGCAGAAACGGGATGCCAAGCCCGATCGAGTAGACCCCGAGCAGCAGCCCGCCCTGTACGGGACTGCCGCCCGCGGCGGCGAGCGCGAGGATCGCGGCCAGGGTTGGACCGATGCACGGTGTCCAGCCGACGCCGAAGGCGAGGCCGACGAACGCGGGGGTGGCGAGCCCTCCTCTGCGCTTCAGGTGGAAGCGCTTCTCACGTAGCAGGGTCAGCGGCAGCGGGACTCCCGCATAGACGAGGCCTGCGAGGACGATGAAGCCGCCCGCGACCACCTCGAGCGTGCGCCTGTTCGTCAGGAGCGCGTCCCCGAACCAGGCCGCGCCGGCCCCGAACAGGACGAACATCGAGCCGAAGCCGGTGACGAAGGCTGCGGTCGACGACACCACGCGTTTCGGCCGCGCGCCGAGTTCGTCGAACCCGACCCCCGACACGAGCGACAGGTAGCCGGGCACGAGCGGAAGGACGCAGGGGGAGAGGAACGACAGGAACCCTGCCGCGAAGGCCGCCACGAATGCCGCTGGGCCGAACTCGATCACGCGCTCGCCTTTCCGCCGACTACCCACTCCGATGCGTTCTCCGCGCCGTCCGGTTCAGGCTCGCCCGAGTCGAATCGTTTTGACGGCGATCGGCGTCCAACCTTGCGTCCGTTCCGATCGGCAAGTAGGAGGAGCACGCTTGTGAGCCAGCGGAAAGCGCGGGAGCTACGTCGCAGGTCGCCTGGGGAGTCTTCCGACGACACCCGAGGCCGTAGCCGCCGCTCCACCGTCATCGTCATCGTCGCCGCCGCCTCGGTCGTGGCGCTCGTCGCCGCGGGCGTCCTCGTCGCGCGCGACACCGGGCCCGCTCAGGCGGTCAGTTCGACGTCCGGGCCGTCCGTGTCGTTCTCGGGCGAAGACCCGATTACGGGCAAGAACGTCTCCCTCGCCGACTACGCGGGCAAGCCCGTCGTCATCAACGTCTGGGGATCGTGGTGCGAGGGCTGCATCGCCGAGGCCGTCGACCTGAGGACGTTCGTCGAGCGCCACCCCGAGGTCCAGATGATCGGCGTCGACCTTCAGGATACGAAGGAGGCGGCGCGAGCGTTCTACGCCCGCTGGGGCTGGCGGCACCCGGGCGTCTTCGATCCGCGGGGCGAGATCTCGGCCTCCCTCGGCCTGCAGGGCACACCGACGACGTTCTTCCTCGACCGGGAGCACCGGATCGTCACGCGGATCGTCGGCGCCACCGATCTCGCCGGGTTCGAGCGGGGCCTGCAGGAAGCACTGTCGCCCGCCTAGCCGGACGGCTCCGGCGAATCCTCGACGAGGGCTCGTCCCAGCGGGAAGAGCTGGCTTGCTGCCTGCTGGAGCGCCATGCTCATCGTCGGGTAGGCATGGATCATCTGGGCGAGCCGGCCGGCGAACATCCGCGTGTGGATCGCGAGGGCGCATTCGTGGATCAGCTCGCCCGCGCGCGGACCGACGACCTGCGCGCCGACGAGAACGCCCCCTCCCAGCCAGCCGAGCACCGGCCGGGGCACGGCCACGAGCTTGACGAATCCGTCAGGGTGTCCGGCGATCCGGGCGCGATCGACGCCGGCCATCGAGAACGTGACCGCCTTGACGCGGCGGCGCTGCTGCCGCGCCTCCCGCTCGGTGAGACCGACGTGCGCGGTCTCCGGATCGACGAACGTCACCCAGGGAGCGACGCGCTCGGCGATCCGCGCGCGCTTACCGGCTGCGTTTCTGCCGGCAACCGATCCCTCGTGCGCCGCGACGTGCGTGAACTGGAGCCCGCCGGTGACGTCGCCGGCGGCGAAGACGTGTCCGACGCTCGTCCGGCAGCGCCGATCGACGCGAACATAGCCCCGCTCGAGCTCGACACCGAGCTCGGCCAGGCGGAGACCGGCGAGGGCGGCGCGGCGGCCGGTCGCGATGAGGAGCGCGTCGCCGCGTAGCTCGCCGCGATCGAGGACGAGCGCGATCTCGCCGCCGCTTTCCCGGACGGCGACGGCTCTGGATCCGAGCAGCAGCTCGACGCCCTCCGCCGCGAGCGCCTGCTCGACGAGCCTGCCGGCTTCGGGCTCGTCGTTCGGGAGCAGCCGATCGAGAAGCTCCACGACCGTGACGCGGCTGCCGAATCGCTGGAATGCCTGCGCGAGCTCGAGCCCGATCGAGCCGCCTCCGAGGACGAGCAGTCGCTGCGGCAACTCGACGAGGTCGAAGACAGTGCGGTTGGTCAAGTACGGGACCCTGTCCAGCCCGTCGAGCGGCGGGAGCGCCGGCTCGCTTCCCGTCGCGATCACGAACCGGTCGGCGTGCAGGCTTGCGTCTCCCACCTGAAGCTCATGCGCTCCGAGGAAGGCGGCAGACCCGCGGAAGAGCGCGATACCGAGGGAGATGAAGCGCTCGTCGCGCTCGTCGTGCCCGATCTCCTGAACGACCTCCTGCTGCCGTACGCGGACGGCGTGGAACGCGAGTCCCGGAGCGACGTCGAGGATCCCGTCGCTCGCGAGCCGACGCGCTTCGGCGACCGCGTGGGCGGTGTCGATCAGCGACTTGGACGGAACGCAGCCGTAGTAGGTGCAGTCGCCGCCGAGCCGCTCCTCTCGCTCGACGAGCGCGACATTTGCCCCTTCGTGGCGCGCGGCGAGCGCGGCCGTCAAGCCGGCGGTGCCGCCTCCGACGACTACGACGTCGAACCGCTGCTCTCGACTGACTCGGCTCAGCGTCGCTCGCGCCGGACGCGTTCGATGACCGAGTCGGCGATCGACGGCACGGGCGCGGCGAGATCGTCTCGACCCACCGCCCGAAGGTGGTCGACCGCGCGCAGGAGCGACTCGTACACCTGCCGGCATCGGCGGCAGTGCGCGAGGTGCCGCCGCACGAGACGTTCCTCCCGGACGGGGAGATCTCCGTCGAGGTGGCCGGACATCCGTGCTTCCGTCTCGGCGCACGACCCGATCCAGGGACGCATGGCGAATCTCATCGCCTCTTCGATGGCGCCGCCGCTCATTTCGATTCGCATCATACGAGCCGTCGCCGGCGTCACTCGTCGCGATCGCGCCAGGACGTGCGGATCCGGTCGATGACCTCGTCTCCGGCCGGAGCAGGCGGCTCGAGGTGGGCGAGCCGCTCGATCGTCGTCCGCAGGTTCGAGAGGACGCGGCGGCAGCGGGGGCAGAAGCGCACGTGCCGCTCGACCCGTCTGAGGGA
>JBDTVA010000226.1:0-3521 GCA_040007455.1 Actinomycetota bacterium
TTCGGCGGCATCACGCCGGGGCGGCGCTCGACCACGCGAGGTAGCTCGAGAGGAGGTGGGCGGCGGCACGCGCGTCGAGTGGCGCATCCGACGCGGGTGCCTGCTGCGCGAGATCGGTGGTGAAGCGCTCGTCGAAGAGGACGACCGGCACCTCGAGGCGTTCGCGGAGCTTCTTCGCGAACTGCTCGGTCTCGTGCGCCTGGTCGCCGCGCTCGCCGCGCAGCGTCAACGGATGCCCGACGACGACCTGCTCGGCCGCCTCGTCCTCGACAAGCCGCTGCAACTCGTCGAGGCCGGCCTCGGTTGCCGCGCGCTCGACGACGCAGAGCGGCCGCGCGATGATCCCCGTCGGGTCGGAGACGGCGACGCCCGTGCGCGCCGACCCGTAGTCGAGCGCCATCGTCTTCACGCGAGGGACTCCGCAAGCGCCTTCTGGCCGGCCGCGAGCGCGTCGCCGACGCCATCCGCGTTCTTGCCGCCGGCCTCCGCGAGCGTCGGCTTGCCGCCGCCCCCGCCGCCGATGTGCTTGCCGAGCTCACGAATCAGCTGCACGGCATCGAGGCCGCGCGCGACGAGCGACTCGTCGAAGTTGATCACGAGATAGGCACGGCCGTCGTCCGCGGATCCGACGATGGCGCCGTCGGCCTTCTCCTGCTGGCGGATCCGGTCGGACAGATCGCGGAGCGGACCGCCCTTGATCGCCTTCGCCTGGACGAAGACGACGTTCCCTTCCTTGCCGACAACGGTGAAGTCGACGGCTTCGGCTTTCGCCGGGGCTTTCGACTCCTTGCGGACGCTGTCGAGCTCGGCGCGCAGCACGTCGGCCTCGCGCGCCTGCGCGTGCAGGTACGCGAACGCCTCGCCGGAGGTGACGGCTTCGATGCGACGCGCACCCGAACCCACCGATCTCTCGCTGAGGATCGCAAACGGGCCGATCTCCGCGGTCGAGCGCACGTGCGTGCCGCCGCACAGCTCGACCGACCAGCCGCTGATGTCGACGACTCGTACGATGTCGCCGTACTTCTCGCCGAAGAGCATCATCGCGCCGAGCTTGCGTGCTTCTTCGATCGGCGTCTCGTAGATGCGCACCGGCAGGTTCTGGAAGATCCGCTCGTTCACGCGCTTCTCGACCTCGGCCGACTCCTCCGCAGTGAGCGCCTGCGGATGCGTGAAGTCGAAGCGCAGCTTGTCGGGACGAACGGCCGAGCCGGCCTGCTTGACGTGGTCGCCGAGCACCTCGCGGAGGCACTCGTGCAGCAGATGCGTGCCGGTGTGGTTCGCCTGCGTCGGGAAGCGGACGTTCCACGGGACGACCGCCTTGACGCGGTCGCCTTCGGCGAAGCCCTCGCCGCGGAAGACGAGCTCCTGATCCGACTCGAGGCGCAGCGTCTCGACGAGGTCTGCGCGCTCGCCGGTCTCCTTCTCGAGCGTGCCGATGTCGGAGACCTGACCGCCGCCCGCGGGATAGAACGGCGACTGCTCGAGCTTCACCTGGAAGAGACCGTCGCCGAGGTCGGCGTACGCGGTGATCGCCGTCAAAACCTCCGTGCGCTCGTAGCCGACGAACTCGATGCGCGGCGCATGCGGGAACTGCACGTCGATCTGGACCTTGCTCGTCTGCCTGGAGATCTCGCGGTGACCCTCCATGAGGCGCGTGTACTCCTCGTCGTTGACACCGAGCCCGCGCTCGCGCGCGAGCTCCTGCGTCAGCTCGATCGGGAACCCGTAGGTCGCCTGGAGTGTGAACGCGTCGTCGCCCGTGATCTCGCCGTGCGCCGCCGCCTCCTCGAAGAGCTTCATCCCGCGCTCGAGCGTTTCGGCGAACCGCTCCTCCTCGGCCGCCAGCACCTGCGTGATCTCACGCGCGTGCTCGGCGATCTCGGGATACGCCTCCCCCATCTGCTCGATCACCGCTTCGGCGAGGCCGGGCAGGAACGGCGCCTGCATGCCGATGCGCAAGCCGTGCTGTGCGGCGCGGCGGATGACACGGCGCAACACGTAGCCGCGGCCCTCGTTCGACGGCGTGACGCCGTCGCCGACGAGGAACGTCATCCCGCGACCGTGGTCGGCGAGCACGCGGTGCGCCTTCGTCGCGTCCTGCGAGTCGCCGTACGCCACGCCGGACTCTTTCGCGATCCACTGCATGATCGTCTGGTAGCCGTCGGTGTCGTAGACGGACGGGACGTCCTGGATGATCCGCGCCGTGCGCTCGAGACCGAGGCCTGTGTCGATGTTCTGCTTCGGCAGCTCGGTGAGCGTGCCGTCGGCGTGCTGCTCGTACTGCATGAACACGAGGTTCCAGAACTCGAGGAAGCGCTCGCAGCGCGTGCAGCCAGGCTTGCAGTCCGGCTCGCCACACCCGGCCTCGGGGCCGAAGTCGTAATAGATCTCGGAGTCAGGCCCGCACGGACCGGGACCGCCGACCGACCAGAAGTTCTCCGACGACGGCAGCTCGACGATGCGCTCGACCGGCATCCCGATCGCCTTCCAGAGGTCGATCGCGACGGTGTCGGGCCCGAGCCCGAGCTCGGGGTCGCCCGCGTGGACGCTGACCCAGATGCGGTCCCAGTCGAGCTTCAGCCGCTCCTGGACGAACTCGGTGGCGTACTCGACGGCGCCTTCCTTGAAGTAGTCGCCGAACGAGAAGTTGCCCAGCATCTCGAAGAAGGTCAGGTGGTAGGTGTCGAGGCCGACCTCGTCGATGTCGGGGGTGCGGAAGCACTTCTGCGCGGTCGTCGTCCTCGCTGCGGGGGGCGGCTCGAGCCCGAGGAAGAACGGCATCTGCGGCTGCATGCCCGCGACCGTGAGGAGCGTCGAGCGGTCGCCCGCGCGCGGGACGAGCGACGCCGACGGCCGCCGAAGATGTCCCTTCTCCTCGAAGAAGGAGAGGAAGCCCTCGCGGATCTCGTTCGACGTGCGCATCGAGCGGCCATTGTATGGAGGGCGTCCGGTGGGGCAGGGAAATCGCCGTCGAGCGTCGTAGGATCGTCCTGTGCCGCCGAGTCGCCGCCCCCGGAAGCGCTATCGCTACCGCCTGCGCAGGCTGACGCCTGTCGGCGTCGCCGTCGTCGCGGCGGGCCTTGGCGGCGCCTGGGTCGGCTCGCAGCAGGCGAGCACGCCGATCGCTTCGGCTGCATCGCCGCAGGGTCCGCGCGTCGTGCACGTGCCCGTCTTCCGCGCGAGGCCTGCGGCGCCGGAGCGGCTGCTCGTCGGCGGCTCGCTCGTCGCCCACCGTTTCGAGCCGGCGCTCCGCGGCACCGCTGCGGTGCTCGTCGACGCGAAGACCGGCCGCGTGCTCTGGACGAGGAACGCGCACGAGCGCCGGCAGGTCGCCTCGACGACGAAGATCATGACCGCACTCCTCGCGCTTCGCGAGATCGGCCCGCACGACCTCGTCACGGTCGACAAGTCCGTGCCGCGCGTGCCGCTCGTCCGCGAGGGGCTCCGTGCCGGCGAGAAGGTCGAAGCGTCGAAGCTCTTCTACTCGCTCCTGCTCTTCAGCGGCAACGACGACGCGCTCG
>JBDTVA010000227.1:0-3512 GCA_040007455.1 Actinomycetota bacterium
ACGGTGTCGCCGAGCATGAGATCACCGCGGAACCCACCGACTCGTTCGAACGCGTCGCGCGCGCAGAGCAGACCGCTCGACGGGCCCACCTCGACAAGGCGCGCGGGGCTTCCCGCCAGCCAGAGGTCGAACTTCGTCAGGTGCAGGCCGCGCTCGAGCCACGAGTCCCCGTGGCTGGTGAGCGCGGCGACGATCGCGCCCCCGTGTCGTTCCCAGGCGGTGACGAGTGTCTCGACCGCTCGTTCGCCCGGGTAGATGTCCGGGTCGGTGAAGAGCAGCAGTTCCCCCGTCGTCGCGCGAGCTCCCTCGTTGCGCGCCGCGTGGGGGAGCAGCCGACCGTGCGGTCGAATGAGGCGCACCTCGGGGAAGCGCGCGACGATGACGGCCGTTCGGTCGTCCGGCGAGCTGTCCACCACGACGATCTCGGCGGGGTAGCTCTGCGCGAGAAACGACCGCAGACT
Organism: Actinomycetota bacterium; assembly: GCA_040007455.1. Taxonomy (GTDB): domain Bacteria; phylum Actinomycetota; class Thermoleophilia; order Gaiellales; family Gaiellaceae; genus JACCTU01. The sequence continues at coordinate 462 of JBDTVA010000227.1, forward strand.
CGCCTCGATCGTCTGCTCGGACCGATAGGCGGGAATGACGATCGAGAGACCAGGGCGGCCCACGCGCAGAACTCCGCGACTCTACAGTGGAGGCATGAGGGCGGCGCGCGGTCTCACCGTCGGTCACGCGCTCGCGTTCCGATCCGACAAGCTCGGCTTTCTCCTTCGCTGCGCCCGTCAGGCGGAGGTCGTCGAGCTGAAGCTCGGGCGCGTGCGCACGTACCTTCTGAACGATCCGACCGACATCCGGCACGTTCTCGTGACCGAAGAGCCGCGCTTCCCGAAGAACCCGCGACTCGTCGACGCCGCCGAGCCGGCGCTCTTCGGCGAAAGTCTCGTCGGCAGCTCGGAGGCCGACCACCGGTCGAAACGGCTCTCCCTTCAACCGGTATTCGACCAGGGACTGCTTCAGGCATTCGCCGACGTCGTCGTCGCTTGCGCGGACGAGCTGCTCGACACGTGGGCATCACGCGACGACTTCGACGTCGCGGGTGCGACCGCCGAGCTCGCACAGCGGGTCCGCATGCGCGTCGTCCTCGGCGACCGAGCAGACGACATCGCAGGCGAGCTCGTCGACGCGCTCACGGTCCGCCAGCGATACCTCGGGCAGGTGTTCGTCTCCGCGCTGCCGTACTCCGATGGAAGCAGCGCTCGTGCTCTCGCGGCTCGTCCGCCGCTTCGACCTGACCCGTGCCGCGGGGCGCGCCGTCCCCTTTCCCGGTGTGACTCTCGAGCCTCGAGGCGGCGTGCGCCTGAGGCTGCGCGTGCGATAGCGTCGCCGGGATGACGGCCCAAGGCGGTGACCGAGACAAGGCCGTCAGCCACATCAGCCAGGCCTACCCCGACAGGGTCGAAGTGCGGGGGCGCGACCTCTGCGGCGACCTGATGGGCAGGTTGAGCTTCACCGAGTACTTCCACCTGCTGCTCACCGGGCGTGAGCCGACCGACGACCAGCGCTTCTTCCTCGACCTACTGCTCGTCGCGATCGCCGAGCACGGGTTGATGCCGAGCAACATCGCCGCACGCATGACGCTAGCCACCGACCCCGAGTCGCTGCAGGGGGCGGTCGCGGCAGGGATCCTCGGCGCCGGGCCGGTCGTCCTCGGCGCGTCCGAGTCCTGTGCGCGGTTGCTCGAGGAGGCGCAGAAAGAGGTGGCGGCCGGCGGCGTCCCCGCAACGGTTGCCGGCGACGTCGCTCGCGCGATCCACGCCGTGGGCGGGAAGGTGCCGGGGTTCGGCCATCCGGTTCACCGGCCGCTCGACCCTCGCGCCGAGCGGATCCTCGTGCTCGCGGATTCGCGTGACGTGAGCGGACCGCACGTCGTCCTCGCGCGATCGCTGCGCGAGGCGGTGGCCGAGGTCTGGGGGAAGCCGCTCGCGATGAACGTCGCGATGCCGATCGCGGCGGTGATGTTGGACCTGGGTTTCTCGCCCGACGTCGTGAAGGCGGTGCCGATTCTGGCGCGCACGGCCGGGCTGCTCGCGCACCTCGCCGAGGAGCAGGAGGAGCCGCTCGGCTTCCACCTGGCCGCGAAGGCGGAGGAGGCGGTCGAGTACGAGCCCGATGCTCGCGCCTGACGTCGAGAGCCGCCCGTGGGCGGAGCAGCTCGCCGTCGACGATGCGAGCTATCGCGCCCAGCTCGCCTACCTGTTCGATCGCTCGGCCTTCTACCGCGACAAACTGGCGGCGGCAGGCTTCGAGTCCGCCGCCTCGGCGGGAGGGCTCGCGGAGATCGCACAGCTGCCGCTCACCGAGAAGCGCGAGCTCAGGGCGACGTGCACGCCCGACAACCCGATCGGCGCGCACCTCTGCGCGATGCCCTCCGAGATCGTCCGGATCTATTCGACGAGCGGCACCACGGGAGCGCCGAGCTACGTCCCGCTGACGGCCGGAGATCTCGACAACTGGGTGACAGGCTCGGCGCGCACCTACGCAGCCTCCGGCGTCGCAGCCGGCCAGCGCATCGTCTCCACGTACAACGCCGGGCCTTTCGTGGCGGGAGCAGCGCTCGCCTCGTTCGAGCGCATCGGCCTCACCCACGTTCCGGTGGGCACCGGGAACACCGAGCGTCTGATGCTCGCGGTCGAGCTCCTCAGGCCGGACGCCGTGGTGCTCACGCCCTCCTACGCCGCGCATCTCGTCGAGTGGGCGGCGGAACGGGACGTCGAGCTTCGAGGGTCGAGCGTCTCACGCGTGCTCGTGGCGGGCGAGCCCGGTGGTGGCGAGCCGGCCTTCCGCGCGAAGCTCGAGGAGGGGTGGGGCGCGAAGGTCACAGAGGCGATGGGGATCGGCGACATCGGCGTCTCGCTCTGGGGCGAGTGCGAGGAGCAGGACGGAATGCACCTGGGCGCGCGCGGCTTCGTCCACGCCGAGCTGATCGACCCCGAGACGAGCGCCCCGATCGCGCTGGACGACGGCGCCACCGGCGAGCTCGTGTTGACGCACCTTCAGCACCGTGCCGCGCCGCTGCTGCGCTTCCGCACTCGCGACCACGTGCAGGTTCGAATGAGCCCGTGTGCGTGCGGGCGCACGGGACCGCGGGTGCGCTGCATCGGGCGGACCGATGACATGCTCATCGTCCGCGGGGTCAACGTCTTCCCCTCGGCGATCCGCGAGGTGGTGAGCGCGTTCGCTCCCGCCGTCAGCGGCCACATCGTCGTCAAGCCGCAGACGCACGGCGTCAAGCAGCAGCCGCCGCTTCCGGTCAGTGTCGAGCTCGCGCAGGGTGCAGCGGGCGACGACGCGCTTGCGGAGGCGATCCGACACCGGCTGCGGGAGGCGCTCGTCGTTCAGACGCGCGTCGAGCTCGTGCCGTGGGGGAGCCTGCAGCGCAGCGAGTACAAGTCGAAGCTCGTCGAGCACTCGTGAGCGGCGTTCTGCTCACGTCGGTCGTCGGGAGTTACCCGCAGCCCGACTGGCTGATCGACCGGGAGCGGCTCGGCGAGCGGTTACCGCCGCGCGTGCGGGCGCGCGAGCTGTGGCGGGTGCCTGAGCCGTTCCTCGAGCAGGCACAGGACGACGCGACGCGGATCGCGGTCCGCGACATGGAG
>JBDTVA010000228.1:0-3503 GCA_040007455.1 Actinomycetota bacterium
AGGTGATGGAGATCCGGCCGGGTCAGTTCATCGCGATGGACCCCCCAGACCACACCCGCTACCGCCGGCTGCTGACCGGCCAGTTCACTGTGCGGCGGATGAACGCACTGGTGCCCCGGGTCGAACGGATCGTCGCGGACCACCCGGCGGCGTGGGAGTCTCAATCCAGGCGTGTTGCTGCGCTTCCTCACAGGCCGGTTCGTTGAAGGCGGAAACCATGTTCAGACTCGATCGAGCTGCCAGCCGCACCGCTCCAGCCCGCGCACCGCTTGGCGCGGAGTCACCGCCGGTAGCCGCGGCGTCACGCTGAGACGCGGCAGCGGTCGTCGCCGCATTTGGTGTTCGTATGCGGCAGAACTGTGACGTCGTCGCAGGCATGGCGACGGCTCTGGCGGTCGCAATCGCAACCCTCGGCGAGGCGGCCGCTCGCGCGAGTCGTTGCCGCCGCGTCTGTTCCCCTCTTCGTCATGACGATGTACTTCACGTTCGGCCGGGTCCGTGGATCGCGCTCGCCGCCCGTTTCGTCGCGGCGCTCGTGGCGGCACCTCGGCGCGTGCAGCTCGCGACCACCGCGCTCGCCCTCGCCGTCCCGTCTGCGCTCGGTGTCGTCGCTGCGTCTCGGTCCGACGCTTTGACCCGCCGCGACACATCACTTGACGAGGCGTCCCGTCAAGGACGAACGCTCGCGATCTGGCTTGTAGGGCCCGGCCATTTGCGACACTTGCCCGCTGGTGTGGCAAACTCTAGACTTGTGTCACGAATGAGCTTCAGGACACGGATCGGTCAGGGCGGCAGGGTCGTCCTGCCCGCGCGGCTTCGCGCCGCGGCGGGCCTGGCTGTCGGAGACGCGGTCGTCGTGAAGCTCGAGGACGGCACGGTCCGGCTGGTGAAACTCGACGAGGCGATTCGCCGGGCTCAGGCGCTCGTCCGCCGGCACGTCTCTCCCGGTCGCAGCCTCTCCGACGAGCTGATCGCCGAGCGGAAGGCCGAGGCCGTCCGTGAGTGAGGTCGTCCTCGACGCTTCTGCGCTGCTCGCGCTGCTCGGCGACGAGCCGGGTGCAGGCGATGTCGCAGCGGCGCTGCCGTCGGCTGTCATCAGCGCCGTCAATCTGTCGGAGGTCGTCGCCAAGCTGTCCGACGCTGGGATGAACGCACCGACAATCGAGGAGGCGCTCCAAGAGCTCGAGCTGGAGATCGCGCCGTTCGGGACGGAGGACGCGTACTCGGCCGGTCTTCTGAGGCCGGCGACGCGGACCGCGGGTCTCGGCCTCGGCGACCGCGCCTGTCTGGCGCTCGCAGATCGGATCGGCGCCCCTGTCCTCACCGCCGACCGCCGCTGGACGGAGCTCGGGCTCGCGACGACCGTGAGGGCGATCCGCTAGGGGTCTCACGAACTACCGCACGTGGTTCTCGCAGGATCATCGCGTAGGCCCGCTGCGCGGGTGGTCATTTTCCACACGCACGTCTACGCCCTGAGCGAGGGCCGATGACGCACGACCCGCTCGCCCATCCGGAGGCGCCGGACGAGGTCGGCCCGGATGAGCTGCACGTGAGAACCGAGAGGCGTGTCGATCTCGGCCGCGCCGCCGCGCAGCTCGACCAGAGAGATCGCGAGCTCGTGGCGCTTCGCTACGGCGCCGACCTCACGGCGAAGCAGATCGGGGAAGTCACCGGACTGAAGACGAACGCTGTGGAGGTCGCGCTGCACCGTGCGCTTGGTCGGCTTCGTGATCTGCTCGATGAGAACCGGGCCGTAGACGAATCGGCGTCCGAGAGCTCGCCGCGGGATCGGGTTGCTTGAACCGATGACGGCCCAGTGGCGCGGAGACGGCTCTGTGCGCGCCCTGGTGCCGGCACTCGCGTTCGCTGCGGTCCGTCCTCTTGGGAAGCTTCGACGGGGGCTATTTCTCGTCCTCGTGGGGCTGGGCGGCGTTGGCGTTCGTGTGGGTTGCGTTGCTCGCGCTGTTGCTCGGCGGACAGAGCGTGCAGAGGCACGGCGGCATCTGGCTTGTCGCACTCGTCCTGTTCACGCTTTGGCTTGCGGCGAGCGCGGCGTGGTCGTCCGACCAGACACGGTCGGTGCTCGAAACCGAGCGGATGCTCGTGTACGTGGCGGCGACTACCGCCGTGTTGCTCATCCTGCGCCCGTCGACAGTGCCTCATTTAGCGGGGGGTGTCGTGGCCGGAATCGCGGCCGTGGCTGTGTACGCGCTCGCTACTCGGCTGTTTCCCGAGCGACTCGCCGTTTTCGATCCGATCAGTGGCTACCGGCTGGCCGAGCCGGTCGGGTACTGGAACGTCCTCGGGCTCGCGGCTGCCATGGGTGCGCTGCTCGCGTTCGGCTTCGTCGCGCGCGCGCGCTCGTCCGTGGCATGCGGAGCGGCAGGGGCGGCGCTCGTTGTCTTCCTGCCCACCGTCTATTTCACGTTCGGCTCCGCGGCCCATGGATCGCGCTTGCAGCAGGAATCGTCGTTGCGCTTGCAGTGGATCCGCGTCGCGTGCCAGGCACGTCGAGATCACCGTGAGTAGGACGACACCCCGCATGCGCTGGGGCGCCAGTCTAGGCGCACCGGACCCGGAAAACATCGACGGCGACCCGGGTAGACCCGAGCCGCCGTCTGCCGCGAGAGAGTGGGCTGCGGCCCCCCACGACTCTCGCCGGCTCACTCTGCGCCAGGTTCTCGCGTCGCGCCTACCCCAGGTGGGGGAGAAAGTGAACCGAAGGGGTGAATCAGCGAAAGGGGGAGGAATCAACCGAGACTGCTGGGGGACACTCCTTCCAGATCGACAGACGGGCGCCGATGCGGCGGGCGCCCCCCTACGAGGCGAAAGAGCGGGCGATGTGGCGGCCCGCTTTTTCGTTTCAGGTCTCGCAGGCGACGGGCTTCCCGGTAGAACCCGGGGGTGCCCGCGACGGCGCTCGGCCGGCGACCGGTCCCGCTCGTGCTCGCGGGTGCGCTCGCGATCTCGTTCTCGGCGATCCTCTACCGCTACTCGGACGTTTCCCCGAGCACCGGTGCGTTCTTCCGCTGTCTCTGGGCGCTGCCGCCGCTGTGGCTGATCGCCTGGCTCGAGGACCGGCGCTACGGGCCGCGCCCGCGTCGAGCGCGCCTGATCGCGTGGACGGCGGGCGTCTTCTTCGCCGCCGACCTGATCCTCTGGCACAACGCGATCGAGCAGGTCGGCGCGGGGCTCGCGACCGTGCTCGGCAACACGCAGGTCGTGCTCGTCGCGTTGCTCGCGTGGGCCGTGCTCGGCGAACGCCCGCCGCGTGCTGCGCTCGCGTCGATCCCGATCGTCGGCGTCGGGGTCGTCCTGATCTCCGGCGTCCTCGAGGAGGGCGCCTACGGTGCGAACCCGGCGCTCGGTGCGGTCTTCGGGGTGCTGACCGGCGTGGCGTACTCCGGGTTCCTGCTCACGCTGCGCGAGGGAGGCCGTGACCTGCGCCGGCCGGCCGGCCCGCTCTTCGACGCCACGCTGGCCGCGGCGATCGGCGCTGGGCT
>JBDTVA010000229.1:0-3491 GCA_040007455.1 Actinomycetota bacterium
GGCTTCATCGACCCCGGCTGGGACGGCCACGTGACGCTCGAGCTCTCGAACGTCGCCAACCTCCCGATCACCATCTACTACGGGATGCCGATCGGGCAGCTCTCCTTCGTGCTCCTGACCGAGCCGGCCGAGACGCCGTACGGCGCCGACAAGCTCGGGTCGAAGTACCAGGGCCAGCGCGGGCCGACCCCGTCGAAGTACTGGAAAAACTTCCAACGCGTCGAGTCGTGAAGGTCCTCGTCACCGGGGGCAGCGGGTTCGTCGGGCCGCACGTGGTCCGCGCGATCCAGGACGCCGGGCACGACGTGCGCGCGCTCGTGCGCAAGGGCTCGGTCCCGGGAGCCGAGCGCGCCGAAGGGGACATGGCCGATGCAGCGAGCCTCCGCCACGCCGTACTGGGCGTCGACGCGGTCATCCACCTCGTCGCGATCCGGCAGGGCAAGGAGGAACAGTTCCAGCGCATCATGGTGGACGGCACGCGCGATCTGCTCGCGGCAGCCCGCGAGGCAGGGGTGGGGCGGTTCGTGCACATGAGCGCGCTCGGCACGACCGAGGAGACGAAGGATCTCGTGCCGTACTACCGGGCGAAGTGGCTGCAGGAAGGGCTCGTGCGCGACTCGGGGCTCGAGCACGTGATCTTCCGGCCGAGCTTCGTCTTCGGCAAGGACGGGGGCATCCTCCCGACCTTCCGCACGCTCGCAAAGGTCGCGCCCGTGACCCCGATCGTCGGCTCCGGCAAGCAGCGGATCCAGCCGGTGTGGGTCGACGACGTCGCCAAGTACTTCGCCCACGCGCTCGGCAAGCCGGAGGCGACGAACCGGACGTTCGAGCTCGGCGGCCCCGACGTCGTCACCTGGGACGAGTTGTGGAAGCGTCTGAAGCGCGCGCTCGGCGTGCGCCGGCCGTCGGTGCACGTGCCGATGGCCTTGATGCGCGCGAACGCGCTGGTCACGGAGCGGCTGCCCGGCGACATCCCATTGACGCGCGACCTGCTGAAGATGCTCGAGCACGGCGACAACGTCGCCACGAACACCGACGCCATCGAGACGTTCGGCTTCCCGCTCGTCTCGCTCGACGAGCAGCTCCGACGAGCCGCATGAGCTTGACCGAGAGGATCGCTCGCGCCTGCGCAGCTCATCCCTGGCGGACGATCGGGGCGTGGACCGCGGTGCTCGTCGCCTCGGTCCTCGCGCTCGGCTTCGTCCTCACGGGGTTGACGAGTGACGCCTCCGGCACGAACAACCCGGAGTCGGCGCGCGCGGACCAGCGGATGTTCCAGGCGTTCCCGCCCGATCCGAACAGCATCGTCACCGACGTGGTGGTCGTCCGCTCGCCGCGGTACACGGTCGACGACGAGCGCTTCCGAAGCTTCGTCGATGACCTCGAACGCGCAGGTCGAGCAACGCGAGGCATCGCCAGCTCGCGAACGTACTACACGACCAAGGACGACACGCTCGTCTCGCCGGACCGGCACGCGACCCTGATCCCGATGTTCATCATCGGTGAGGACCAGACGCCGGACGTCGTCGCCGCCGTCGAGCAAGCCGACGCCGACCCGAACTTCGAGGTCGCGATCACCGGGAACCAGACGCGCGACCACGACTCGAACCAGCTCTCCGAGAGCGACCTCCAAAACGGCGAGCTGAAGTTCGGGCTGCCGGCAGCGCTGATCATCCTGCTGCTCGTCTTCGGCACCGTCGTCGCAGGGCTCGTGCCGCTGCTGATGGCGCTCGTCTCGATCCTGACCGCCATGGGGCTCGTCGCCGTGCTGACGCAGCTGTTCGAGCTCTCGATCTTCACGACGAACATGCTCGTGGGCATGGGACTCGCGCTCGGGATCGACTACGCGCTGTTCGTGATCTCTCGCTACCGCGAGGAGCGCGGGAGGGGACTCGAGCCGGTCGACGCGATCTCCGCGACGGGCGCGACCGCGAGCCGCGCTGTCCTGTTCAGCGGGTCCGCGTTCGTGGTCGCGATGTTCGGCCTGTTGATCGTCCCGTCGACGATCTTCCGGAGCCTCGCCGCCGGAGCGATCCTCGTCGGAATCACCTCGGTGCTCGCAGCGCTGACGCTCCTACCGGCGCTGCTCGGGCTGATCCACGACGGCGTCGACGCGCTGCGTCTTCCGTACTTCGGCCGCGCAGCCCGCCACCGCGAGAATCCCGTGAGCGGTTTCTGGGGCGGCATCGTCGAGCGCGTGCTGCGCCGGCCTGCGCTGAGCCTCGTGCTCTCGACGGCGTTCCTCGTCGCGCTCGCCGTGCCCGCCTTCGGGATCTCGATCGGCAGCGCGGGCGTGAGCACGTTCCCGGACAGCTCGGCGTCGAAGCGCGGCTACCTCGCACTCCAGCGCTCCTTTCCCGCGGCCGGGACCGACCCCGCGCACATCCTCATCGTCGGGAACGGCGACGTCGCGGCGGCGACCGAGCGCCTGCGCAACGAACTCGCCGCCGATCCGCGTTTCGGCCGGGGCGAGATCCGGCAAGGCAACGGCGGCGTCACTGACCTCGTGGTTCCCGTTCGCGGCGACCCAGCCGGCGACGAGGCCACAAGCGCCGTGCGCGATCTCCGGGCTCGGCTCGTCCCCCAGGCCTACGCGGGCACGAACGCTGACCCGCTCGTCGGCGGGACCTCTGCGGAGAACATCGACTACTTCGACAACGTCACAGATCCCGCGCCGATCGTCTTCGCGTTCGTGCTCGGGCTGTCGCTCGTGCTGCTGACCGTCGCCTTCCGGTCGGTCGTCGTCGCGCTGACGGCGATCGCGTTGAACCTGCTCTCCGTCGGCGCTGCGTACGGCCTGCTCGTGCTCGTCTTCCAGCACGGCTGGGGCGCTGACCTGCTCGGGTTCACGCAGCTCGACGCAATCGAGGCGTGGGTGCCGCTCTTCCTGTTCTCCGTGCTCTTCGGGCTCTCGATGGACTACCAGGTGTTCCTGCTCAGCCGGATCCGCGAGCGCTACGACCGGACGCGCGACACGCACGACGCGGTTCGCTGGGGCGTCGCGTCGACTGCCCGGATCATCACCGGAGCCGCGCTGATCATCGTCGCCGTGTTCTCCGGCTTCGCGCGCGGCGACCTGGTGATGTTCCAGCAGATGGGCTTCGGGGTCGCGGTCGCACTGCTGATCGACGCCACGATCATCCGCTCCGTCGTGCTGCCGAGCGTGATGACGCTGCTCGGCGACCGGAACTGGTATCTGCCTCGCTGGCTCGAGTGGATCCCGCACCTCGAGGTGGAAGGCCATACGGCTTCGGAGTCGAACACCGCGGCGTCAACCTAAGGAGCCGCGATGAACGCGTTGAGCTTGAAGACCTTGCTGTTGGTGCTCGCAATCCTCCTCTTCATAGTGTCGGTGATCGACGACACCGGCGGCGACTGGATCGCGCTCGGCCTCGCGGCCCTCGCTGCCGCCCTCCTCGTCTCCGAAGCCGGCTGGGGCCGCAACATCGGCGGTTCTCGCTCCTAAGAGCTCCTTTCATAATGGGCCTTCG
>JBDTVA010000230.1:0-3484 GCA_040007455.1 Actinomycetota bacterium
TCACGAGCGCCGTCCCGCGCCTCCGCACCCCGGAGGAGGCGAACCTCCGAGCGCCGGAGGCCGTCGTCTCGCTGCACGTCGGCTTCATCCGCGCGGGAGCCGAGCTGATCGAAACGAACACGTTCGGCGCGAACCGGCGCAAGCTGGCCGGCCACTACCTCGAGGACGACTTCGAGCAGATCATCTCCGCCGGCGTCCGCCTCGCCCGCGAGGCACGCGAAGTGACCGGGAGCAATGTCTTCATCGGAGGCTCGATCGGCCCGCTCGGCGACGTCGACGACTCGCACCCCGATGAGCGCTCGGGGCTCTTCTCGGAGCAGGCGTCGATCCTGGAGGGACGCGGCGCCGACCTGTTCATGCTCGAGACGTTCTTCGACCTCGACGAGCTCGTCGTCGCGGTCGAGGCCGTTCGCGCCGTGTCGAGCCTGCCGATCGTCGCTCTGCTGACGTTCGAGAACGAAGCGGAGACCCTCGCCGGCGTGACGGCGCGCGCCGCCGCCGACAAGCTCCGGGAGCTCGGCGTCAGCGCCCTCGGCGCGAACCACGGCGCCGGCCTGCAGGCGGCGCTCCGAGCGATCGAGCAGATGGGCGGCGACGGCATCCCGCTCGCCGCGCTCCCGAACATCGGCCTCGCGAGCATGGCAGGCGGCCGCGTGATCTACCCGCACGCCTCGCCGGAGTACTTCGCGGAGTTCGCGGCGCACGCCCGGCGGCTCGGTGCGAAGATCATCGGAGGCTGCTGCGGCACGACCCCGGCCGAGATCGCGGCGATCCGCCGCGCGGTCGACGAGCCTCGCGAGCCCCGCGCCCCGCTCGTCTTTCGCGAGCGCGAGACTGCGATCCCCGTCGAGAAAGCACCCGCGGAGACCGGGCTCGCCCGGATGCTTCGCGAGGGCGAGTGGGTCGTCTCGGTGCAGATCGACCCGCCGCTCGGCGGCTCGAACTCCGGGATGCTCGAGGTCGCGCAGGCGCTGAAGGACACGGGTGCCGCCCAGTTCGTCGACATCAACGACAACCCGCGCGCGCGCGCACGGATGAGCGGGATCATGAGCGCGGTCGCGATCGAGCGGACGGTCGGGCTCGAGACGATCCCGCACCAGACCCCGCGCGACACGACGATCTCAGGGCTGGAGTCGCTCTTGCTCGGTGCCCATGCCGAGGGCGTCCGCAACATCCTCGCGGTCACCGGCGACCCACCGGAGGAAGGCGACTATCCCGGCGCCGGCGGCGTCTACCACGTCGAGGCGATCGGGCTCGTGCAGATCATCGAGCGGCTGAACCGCGGCGAGGACTTTCACGGCCGCGCGATCGACGCGCCGACGCACTTCTTCACCGGCGTCGCGGTGAACCCGACCGCGGACGACCTCGTGCTCGAGCTGCAGCGCTTCGAGCAGAAGATCGAGGCCGGCGCGAAGTTCGCGATGACGCAGATCCTCTTCGACCTGTCGTACCTCGAGGCGTTCTTCGAGCGCTTCGGCGGCCCGTCGCCGATCCCGCTGCTCGTCGGGATCTGGCCGCTGCGCTCACACCAGCTCGCGCAGCGGCTGCACAACGAGGTGCCCGGGATCGTCGTGCCCGACCACGTGCAGCAAGCGCTGCTGGACGCCGGCCCGGACGCACCGGATGTCGGGACGAAGCTCGCGCACGAGCTCGTTGCGCGGTCGAAGGAGCTGGCGGCGGGGATCTACGTCGTCGCGCCGTTCCGCCAGCCGCTCGGCGTGCTCGACTTTCTTCGTTAGCGAGCGCAGTCGCCGGTCGACACCGGCCCCGCCGAGCGCGCGAGTGCACGGCGCACGATCTGCGCAGGGACGCCGTAGCCCACGTCGCCGCCGGGACGCGCGGCGAAGATCGTCGCCTGGACGCGGCCCTCTGCGTCGATCGCCGGCCCGCCCGAGTTGCCGTGGCGCACCTGTCCGCGGAGGCTCGTGATCGTGCGCGGGACGGGGCCGTTCCCGTAGCTGTCGCGCGCGAGCACAGGCTGGGTCCTGCCGATGCGCCCCGCAGTCGACGTGAAGGGCCCACTCTCCGGAAAGCCGAGGATCGCAACGGATGCCCCGGGCTGTGCCTTGGCGAGCGGGAGCGGAGACGCGTCCAGGCCGTGGACGCGCAGGACGGCGACGTCGTTCCTGCGGTCGATGTACACGGCCTGCGCGCGCAGCCGTGGCACACCACCCACCGGCTCGACAGTGGTGTCGTGCTGGCCGGCGACGACGTGCGCGGCGGTCACGACGAGCTCGGGCGCGGCAACCCACCCGGTTCCGGAGACGCCGAGCCCGCACGCCGTGCCGAGGACCTTCAGCACCGACGGCGAGGCCTGGCGGACCGAGGGATCGTCGAGCACCCGCGGATCGGGCGCCGCGACCGGTGCGGTCGGCCAGGTGATCGCCGGGAACGGGTCGACACGCGCGAGCGCGCGCATCAGCTTGGCGGGCGGGACGAGGTCGTTCAGCTCCTGGAGGACGGCCGAGCGCTGCACGCTCTCTCGTAGCCCCGGCCTCCCCGGAAACTGCAGCGCCACGGAGCCGAGCACCCAGACGACCGCGATCCCCGCGGCCGCGCCGAGCAAGAGCCCGCCCGCAGAGTCGAACGCCCGCGCGGGACCGACCTCGACCTTGCGTCGCAGGACGCTCCCGGCGATCGTCCCGAGCGTCTCGAGGAGCACGGCCCCCACGGCTGCGCCCGCGAGCCCGACGAGCGGCGTGTACGGGGACTCAGACCCGTCGGCGAGCAGGTGCGGCGCGAGCCGCGCGCCGATCACCGCCCCGACGACGATGCCCGCCACCGAGAGTGCGCTCGAGATCAGCCCCTTCCGGTAGCCGAAGAACGCCGCGAGAGCGATGAAGAGGAGCGCGAACCAGTCGACGCGGGTCACGACCGCAGCGTAGCCGGGCCTGCGGAAGGCGACCCGCTAGACTGGCCCGGCTCGCGGGGGCGTAGTTCAGTTGGTTAGAACGCCGGCCTGTCACGCCGGAGGTCGCGGGTTCGAGTCCCGTCGCTCCCGCTTCGAAACCGCCTGCTTCCGGGCGGTTTCTTCGTTGAAGGGCTCCACTAACCATCGCCGTGTGCGTACCGATTGCGTACACCCGGCTGCGCGCTGAACGCATCGAGGAGCCCGAGCGCCGTTCGTCAGCGGCGGGAAGGAACCGCGCGTAGTGCCGCAGCGTCACCCGCGTGTCTGCGTGCCCGAGTTGCTTGCTGATCCATTCGAGGGGCGCACCCGCCGAGAAGGCCAAGGTGGCGAACGTGTGCCGCATCTCGTAGATGGGGCGGCGGTCGAGCCTCGCGCCGTCAAGAGCCCCCTGCCAAACGCGACGACGGAAGTTCGACAGGTTGATGACGCCGCCCTCGGGTGACCCCGAGTTCTATTTCTAAACAGTCTCTGAACTTTCGCTTGCCGGGCCGTGAAACGGGCCTGAAACGCTCGCGCTTCGGCGTCCTGACCGCTACGACGGTGGGTACAGCCACCGAAGGAGGAGTCGATGTC
>JBDTVA010000231.1:0-3465 GCA_040007455.1 Actinomycetota bacterium
ACTTCTTCGGGGAGATCTCGCTGATCACGAAGCTCCCGCGCACAGCGAGCGTGACGACCGTCTCGCCGATGCGCGCGCTCGTGATCACCGACCGCGCGTTCCGGCGGATGCTCGACCAGTCGCCTGCGATCCAGCGCAAGGTGCTCGAGGCGCTCGGCGAGCGGCTCGAGCGAACTCCGTAGCCCTAGACTTGCCGCATGGCCGCGACCGCGACTGAACGCAAGCTGTTCGTCGCCGGCGAGTGGGTCGAGACCGGCGACTGGATCGACGTGCGCTCGCCCTACTCGGGCGAGGTCGTCGGCCGCGTCGCGAAGGGCGGGGCCGACGAGACGCGCCGCGCGCTCGACGCAGCCGCCCGGTCACTCGAGAACCCGCTGCCCGCGCACAAGCGCGCGGAGATCCTCGTCAAGGTCGCCGGTGCGCTGGGCCGCCGCCACGAGGAGGTCGCGCGCACGATCTCCGACGAGGCCGGCAAGCCGCTGAAGGCGGCGCGCGTCGAGGCGGCGCGCGCGATGTCGACGTACACGTACGCCGCGGTCGTCGCGCGCACGCTCGCCGGCGACATGGTCCCGATGGACGGGTCGCAGGCCGGCGAGGGAAAGCTCGCGTTCACGCTCCGCGTCCCGATCGGCGTCGTCGGCGCGATCTCGCCGTTCAACTTCCCGCTCAACCTCGTCGCCCACAAGATCGCGCCGGCGCTTGCGGCGGGCTGCCCCGTCGTGCTGAAGCCGGCCACGCAGACGCCGTTGTCGGCGCTGCTGCTCGCCGAGCTGGAGGAGGAGGCCGGCCTGCCGCCGGGATGGTTGAGCGTCATCGTTGGCCCCGCCTCCGAGATCGGCGACGTGCTCGTCGAGGACGAGCGCGTGCGACTGATCACGTTCACCGGCTCGGGCGACGTCGGCTGGGGAATCCGCGAGCGCGCCCCTCGCAAGAAGGTCAACCTCGAGCTCGGCAACGCGACCCCGGCGATCGTGTGCTGCGACGCACCGCCCTCGACGGCGGAGAAGCTCGCCGCGAACTCGTTCTCGTTCGCCGGGCAAAGCTGCATCTCCGTCCAGCGCATCTACGTGATGGCGGACGCCTGGGACGACTTCGTGCGCGACTTCGTGCCGAAGGTCGAAGCGCTGAAGGTCGGCGACCCGGCCGACGACGACACGGACGTCGGCCCGCTGATCGCAGAGAAGGAGCGAGACCGTGTGCTCGAGTGGATCCGCGCGAGCTCCGGCGAGGTGCTCACCGGGGGCGAGCTGACACCCGACGGCCTGCTTCGTCCGACCGTGATCGCGAACCCGGCGCCGACCGACAAGGTGCAGTCCGAGGAGGTCTTCGGCCCCGTCGTGACGCTGACGCGGACGAGCTCGCTCGACGAGGCGATCGAGCTCGCGAACTCGACGCGCTACGGGCTCCAGGCTGCGATCTTCAGCTTCGACCTGCGCCCGACGCTCGCGGCCGCGCAGCGGCTCGAGTTCGGTGGAGTGATCGTCAACGAAGCGCCGACCTTCCGCGCGGACCAGATGCCCTACGGCGGCGTGAAGGACTCGGGCAACACACGCGAGGGTCCCGCATGGGCTGTGCGCGAGATGACCGAGGAGCGGCTCGTAGTCTTCCAGCTTCCCCAGCGGGAAGCTCGCTAGCCCGCCGTTAGACTCGCGCGTATGAGCTCGTTCCTGTCGCGCGTGCTCCGACCGACCCCGGACGTGCAGCCGGCCCCGGAGGCGCCGGCCCGCAGGCCGCTCCCGCCGACCGGCCAGCTGCGTCGCGAGCGGCGGACCCTCCTTCGCCTGCGCGAGCAGCGGATCCGCGACCTCGGCGGGATCGTGCTCGAGATGGTCCGCCGGGACGAGTTCCGGGAGGACCTCGTCTACGAGCAGGCGGCCGACCTGATCGGCCTCGAAGACCGCCTCCACGAGCTCGAGCTGCTCCTGTCGGCCGCCACGAGCGTCCACCGCTCGCCGCCGTCGGCACGGTGCGCGTGCGGCGCCCCCGTCCTGTGGGGTCAGCACTTCTGCGCGAACTGCGGCCGGCCGGCCGGCGACGCGCTCGTCGCGTGCACGAGCTGCGGGCACGCGCTCCCGGCCGACGCCAAGTTCTGCGCGAGCTGCGGCGCGGTCGCGGCACACGACGCGTGACCACCGGCGGCGGGGGCGGCTTCTGCCCCAGGTGCGGCGCGCTCGTCGAGCCGGGACAGGAGTACTGCCTCGAGTGCGGCCTGCGCCAGCCGGGAGGCGGGCTCGCCGCCACCGTCGGGACGGCGTGGCAGCAGCGCGTGCGCAGGCGCCTGCCGGGCTGGCTCCTGCCGATCCTCGCGGCGCTCCTCGTCGCGGCCGTGATGACCGGCGTGGCGATCCTCATCTCCCGTGGGAGCGACGGCGGGCCCGAGGTGATCGACGCCACCGGGCCGAGCTCGATCTCGACCCCGTCGACCGAGACTGCCCCGACGGAGCCGACCACGACCGCCCAGACCGAATCCGAGCCGACTCCGACAGCGACCGAGCCGCCCCCGGCGCCGCAGCTCGTCGACTGGCCGCCGAGCCAGAACGGCTACACGATCGTGATCGCCTCCCTGCCCGCGAGTGGCGGCCGGGCCCAGGCGATCCGGAAAGCCCGGGAGGTACTGGCCAGCAAGCTGCCGGAGGTGGGCGTGATCGACTCGGGCGAGTTCTCGAGCCTCCACCCCGGCTACTACGTCGTGTTCAGCGGGATCTACGCCGACCAGCAGGCCGCGCTACAGGGCGTCGGGCGCGTGCAGAACCTCTATCCAGCCGCCTACATCCGGCAGATCAGCCGCTGACGTTCTCTTTCGAGGCAACGAGGGCGCCGACTTTGTAACACGGCCCCGATCTGTATAGACTCGTTCAAGGGGTCTGGCCGGGGAGATTTAACCCGGGGTTAACCGCCATTTGACGATGCTCTTGCGAGGCAACGACGGCATGATCGACGAGCAGACACTTCAGCTACAGCACTGCATGTATCAGTACTCGCGGGCGATTTATCGCTCCATCAAGGACCTGATCGACCCGTACGTCGACGGGGACACGCAGCTGGAGTTCCGCCGCGAGGTGCTCGACGCGTGCCAGCAGACGATGGAGCGGCTCGCTGCAGACCCGCTCTACTTTGCGAAGCCGGAGCGTGCGCTCTTCCAGGACATTCGCCGCTACTTCCCGATCACCGTGCAGGCGGAGGTCGCCTGGGCGGTGCAGGAAGGCGTCAGCGCCGCCTGCGCCTTCATCGAGGACCAGATCGAGCAGGGTGCGCTCGACGGCGGGGTCGCCCGCTGCCGCGCGACCACCCGCAAGGGCAAGCCGTGCCAGCGCACTCCCCTCCCGGAGCGCGACTACTGCCCCTCGCACCAGCATCTGGAATCGCGCTCGAAGGTCGCAGCGTAGAGACGCGCTAGAGTCGCTGCGCCCTGTCGCACGACACTGACAAGCTCATCCGCCAGCTTTCGCTCGTCGCCTTCCTGAT
>JBDTVA010000232.1:0-3461 GCA_040007455.1 Actinomycetota bacterium
AGGGCGCCGCCGGCGCTCATCTGGCGCGGCTGTCGGTGGAACAGTTGAAGGACGATGCCTCCGGAGGCACGCCGAAGCTAAAGCCGTGAACGCTTGGCGGGCTACGCGCTCGCACCGTCCCGAGCACGATTAACCGCGTCCTACAGGCTGGGCACGGTGAGAGCGTGGTGACGATGCCGACCAA
Source organism: Actinomycetota bacterium (assembly GCA_040007455.1). Lineage (GTDB taxonomy): Bacteria > Actinomycetota > Thermoleophilia > Gaiellales > Gaiellaceae > JACCTU01. The sequence continues at coordinate 185 of JBDTVA010000232.1, forward strand.
ACGTCCGCGCAAGTCGCGGGTGAGCCTCGAGCTCGAGCGTCTCGCCTGGGGCCGACGTTGACGAGCTGGAAGGCCGCTGGCGCGTCTCGGCGGCGGTCGCAAAGACCGGACGCGCCCGCTGGGTCGACGTGCCGGATCGACTGTTCAGCGCCGTCTCGGAGCTCTGCCCGCGCGACGACCGTGCCGCCGGGCGGCGTGCGTTCGAGGGACGTCAACGCGGACCGGCTCCGGGCGGCGATCACCCGGGCCTGCACGGCGGCCGGCGTCCCTGCGTTCGTCCGCACGACGTACGGCACCGCAGGGCGACGCTCCTGCATCTCGACAGGGTCCCGGCCGCAAGGGCCTCAGCGCAGCTCGGACACTCGGCGCAGGCGCACCTACGGACGTACGCGCACGCCGTCCTCGATCGCACGGAGATCGACTACGTCAAGCAGACTGAGGTGCTGGCGTGAACGAGGGTGTCCGACACCGGAGGGAAGCGGCGGTCGCTGTCAAGATCAGATCGTTGCGACGTCGTGACAGTTCATCGACAGCGTTCTCGTAACCACCGAAGTCTTACGGCTGCAAGACATTCTCACCGCGATCAGGCAAACGCGAACAGCGGCGGGAGGGCGACCACGACCGCAGCGGCCCACAGCGCGAAGACGGGCAGGTAGGCCGTCTGCCACCGCTCGAGCCGGTGGAGCCTGCTACGTCCTGTGAGGAATCGGGCGGATAGCCACGCGGCGCCGGCCAGGTTCACGAGGAGGACGAGGTTGAGCCCGAGCGCTGCCGTTCGGTTCGGGGTGAACCCGAGGTCGCCGATCCGGGCGATCATCGCGCCGAGCACCACGTCGAGCACGAGGGCGCTGACGACGGCGACCAACTGGATGCGGTCCCACCGGATCTTTGGTCTGGTCTTGCGCTGATGTGTGAACGCAAGACCTGACCCCAGCACTCCAGCCGCGGGATCGACGCGACCGAGAGCTCCGTTACCGACGCTTGACGGTGACCGTGAACCTTGCCGCGGCGCTGTTGCCGCTGCTGTCCTCGGCGGTGCAGCGGACGAGTGTGCGCCCGACCTTGAAGCGGCGACCGGACGCAGGAACGCACGAAACCGGGATCCGCCCGTCGGCCGCGTCGACCGCGGCCACGCGATACGTCACGACGGCTCGCTTCGCGTTGCGCGGCACGCGCACCGTCTTCGCCCGCGCGCCCTCGATGACCGGCGCGGTGACGTCGAACTCGAGGGCGGAAACCGTCATCGTCCCCGTCCACGTCTCGGGCCCGCGCGCGCCGGTGTCCGTCGGCGACAGCGCACGACTGACGGTTCCGCCGCCACCCGCGCCCGCGTACACCCCCGTTCCGCCCGTGACCGTGAACGACTGTGGGGCGCTCAACGCGGCCTGCTCGCTGAGGCAGTCCGGGTGCTCGGCGACGGCGAAGTGGATCTCGCCCTTGCCTTCGACTACCCAGCGGACGGGGTATCCGAGGATGCGAGGAAAGCCCGCCGGACAGTTGGAGGCGGTCGTGTCGGCGACGTAGGAGTAGCTCTCGGTCACGCGACCGAGGCCGCGCACCACCCCGGCACCGGTGCGCCTCGGGCAGACGATCCCGTCTCTCGTTCCCGGCGGGCATGACCCGTCGCGCAGGCTCTCGATCCGCAGGACGCCGTTCAGCTGGAGCGTCGCCGCGGCCTTCGTCGCGCCGCCGCCGGCCAGCGGGGCGCCGACCGCTGCAGTCGCCGCGAGCATGGCGACGGTCGTCGCTCTCCACCCTGCGCGCAGCTCCCTACTCGGCACGCGCGCATGATCCGCCGCGATCGCGAGCGACGCCATACGTCGATCGACGTATCCTGCGCTAATGTCGAGACTGCGCGAGCGGGACTACCGAGGGGTACTCGCCGTCCTGCTCGAGGCCGATGCCGTCGAGGGCCCGTGGCCGTTTTCGGCGCCCGTGCTGGAGTCAATGCGCGAGCTGATCCCGTGCCACATGGTCTGGTACCACGAGCGTCGCGCGCCGGGGTCGCCGGCGACGACCACGACGGCGGGGGCACCGCGGCGCGCAATCACGGCCGATGTCCGGGAGGCGAACCGACGCTACGTGCACCTCGACCCGCTCGTTCCGTGGGAGGGGGCTCGCCGAATCACCGACGTCGTCTCGCGCCGTGAGTGGCGACGTTCTCCGCTCTACAACGAGGTCGACCGCCCGATGGGCGTCGAGCACATGATGCGGCTCTGGGTCGAGCCATTGGGCCCAAGCGGCGCGAGGATCGAGCTCGACCGCGGGGATCGCGACTTCAGCGAGCGCGACCGGGCAGTGCTCGACCTCATGCTGCCGCATCTCAGGCAGCTTCGGCGTCGCGCGGCGCGGCGACGTCGGACGGCCAATTCCGCCGACGTCCTGACCTCGCGCCAGCGCGAGGTCCTCACGCTGGTCGCGCGCGGGATGACGAACGAGCAGGTCGCGCGCACGCTCTGGATCGCGACGGGGACCGTCCGGAAGCATCTCGACAACGCGTACGAAAAGCTCGGCGTCGGCTCACGGGCCGCAGCGGTCGCAGCAATCTGCCCCGAGCACAGGTCGGGTTAGTCGAACGAGAACAGTGGCGGGAGAACGACCACGACCGCGGCGGCCCACAGCGCGAAGACGGGGAGGTAGGTGGTCTGCCAGCGCTCGAGTCGTTGGAGCCTGCTGCGTCGCGTGAGAAATCGGGCGGAGAGCCACGCGGCCCCGGCCAGGTTCACGAGGAGGACGAGGTTGAGCCCGAGCGCTGCCGTTCGGTTCGGGGTGAACCCGAGGTCGCCGATCCGGGCGATCATCGCGCCGAGCACCATCACGTCGAGCACGAGGGCGCTCACGACGGCGACCAGCTGGATGCGGTCCATCCAGCCCGGCGACTCCGACGGGTCACGGGCGGACATCCCGTAAAGGACGAGCGCGAGGACGACGACGAGCAGGGCGTCGAGGACGCTGACGAGGTCGCGGTCGAACGCGCCGCCGAGCCCCGTCACCGCGTAGACGACCGCGGCGCCGGCCAGCATCACCGCGAACAGCGGCGTGAAGAGCATTGTCAGCACCGGCGCCATGTTCTCCACGACGCGTTGCTTCGACTCGACGAGCCACGCGGCGACGATCACGGCACCCGCCGCGCCCGACGGCAGCACCCACTCGGCGACCAGGTCGACGTCGATGCCCGTCGGCTCGAGGATCAACGCGGTCAGCCCCATCAGCACCCCGCCGCCGAGCGCGATCAGCACGTAGTAGATGAACCACTCGCCCGTGAAGCGGACGAAGT
>JBDTVA010000233.1:0-3458 GCA_040007455.1 Actinomycetota bacterium
GCGATGGCCGCGATCGTCGTTCCCTTCCGCGGTGCGGGTGGCAAGCAGCGGCTCGGAGCCCTCCCGGAGGGCGAGCGCCAGGCGCTCGTCCTCGCGATGCTCGCCGACGTCCTTGCCGCCTGCCGCGACGTCGGAACGACGGTCGTCGTGACGCCCGACGAGGAGGCTGCCCGGATCGCGGCCGAGCACGAGGCGGAGGTCATCGACGACCCGGGCAACGGCCAGGGCGCAGCCGTCGCGGCCGCGCTGCGCGGCGTCGTCGGTCCCGTGCTCGTCGTGAACGCGGACGTTCCGTGCGTCGTCGCCGAGGACCTGCGCTCGCTCGAGGCGGCGACACCGAAGCACGGGCTCGCATACGTCGCGGCGAGCGACGGGACGACGAACGCGCTCGGCCTCTCCGCGCCGACGCTCTTCGCGCCGCTCTACGGTCCGGGGAGCGCCGAGCGCTTCCGCCTGCACGCGCATACGCTGGGCGCCGACGTGGTGCCCGCGGCGATCCCGAACCTGGCTGACGACGTGGACTCGATGGCTGACCTCGAACGGCTCGAGCTTCGCGTCGGGCCGCGAACCCTCGCCGCGCGGGCGCGATGAAGGTCACCGTCCTCAGCGGCGGGGTCGGCGGCGCGCGCTTCCTCCGCGGCCTCGTCGACGTCGTCGACCCAGCCGAGCTCACGGTGATCGGGAACGTCGGCGACGACCTCGAGATCCTCGGTCTCCACGTCTCGCCGGATCTCGACAGCATCCTCTACGCGCTCGCGGGCCTCGCCGACGAGGAGCGTGGCTGGGGTCGCGCGGACGAGAGCTGGCACGCGCTCGAGTCGGCGGTCTCATTCGGCGGTGCCGGCTGGTTCCGGCTCGGCGACCGCGACGTCGGCCTGCACCTCGTGCGCACGGAGCTGCTCCGAGGCGGCACGAGTCTCTCCGCCGTCACCGCTCAGCTGGTCGAGCGCGCAGGGCTCGAGCTGAAGTTGCTCCCCGCGACCGACGACGAGCTCCGCACGTGGCTCGACACTCCGGCTGGCAGGTTCACGTTCCAGGAGTGGTTCGTCGCGCGAGGGCACCGCGACGAGGTGGACGCCGTCCGCTACGTCGGCGCGGACATCGCGACGCCCGCGCCGGGCGCGGTGGAAGCGCTGCGCGACGCCGATCTCATCCTGATCGCGCCGAGCAACCCCTACGTCAGCATCGGCCCGATCCTCGCCGTCGCGGAGCTCGAGGCCGCGCTGCGCTCGCGCACCGCACCCGTCGTCGCTGTCAGCCCGCTGATCGGAGGCCGCGCGGTCAAAGGCCCCGCCGACCGCATGCTCGCCCGGCTCGCGGGCGGGACGAGCCCCGCACACGTCGCCTCCTGCTACGCCGGCCTGATCGACGCGCTCGTTCTCGATGAGGCCGACGCCCACGACGTGGAGAATCTCGCCGTGCGCCCTGTCGTCACGAAGACGCTGATGTCCGACGCCGACGCCAGCCGCCGACTGGCGGAGGCGGTCCTCGCCGCGTGAAGGTCGCGATCCTCGGCGGCACCGGGAAGTTCGGGACGGCGCTGGCCCGCCGCCTCGCGTCGACCGACGACGTGGTGATCGGCTCTCGCGACGCCGAGCGCGCGCGAGCCGCTGCCGCGGAGCTCGGCGTGCGGGGCGCGAGCAACGAGGACGCAGTCGACGGCGTCGACCTCGTCGTGCTCGCCGTGGACGCGTCGGCCGCGCTCGACACTGCACGCGCGCTTCGCGCGGCGATCGGAACGACGCCTGTGCTCTCCGTCGCGAGCGAGCTGACCGTGAAGGGTGAGCGCTCGCTCGCGGAGCGCGTCGCCGACGAGCTGGACGCGCCCGTTACCGCGGGCCTGCACACCGTCGCGGCGAGCACGATTGGCCACGACCAAGACGCGCTCGTCTGCGGCGACGACGACGACGCGAAGGCGCTCGCGCTCGAGCTCGCGGGGCGCGCCGTCGCGGGCCACGCGGTCGACGCCGGCAAGCTCCGCAACGCGCGCGCGCTCGAAGGCTTGACTGGCGTGATCGTCGCCGTCAACAAGCGCTACAAGGCGCACGCCGGGATCCGGCTCACCGGCATTTGAGGATCTTCCCCGTCACGGGTCTCCCCGAGATCCGCGAGGGCGACGATCTCGCCGCGCTCGTCACCGCCCGCGTGACGCTCGAGGACGGAGACGTGCTCGTCGTCGCGCAGAAGGCGGTCTCGAAGGCGGAAGGTCGCATCGTCCGCCTCGACGACATCGAGCCTTCGTCGCGCGCGCTCGAGCTCGCCGGCGACGACGAGGACCCGCGCCGCACCGAGGTGATCCTGCGCGAGGCGGTCGAGATCGTCCGCATCCGCCCGCCGCTCCTGATCGTCGAGACGCGCCACGGCTTCATCTGCGCCTCCGCCGGAGTCGACGCCTCGAACGCACCGGAGCCGGGGACGCTCGTGCTCCTGCCGCTCGACCCCGACGCGTCGGCCGCGCGAATCCGTGACCGCGTGCGCGAGCTGACGAGCGCGAACGTCGGAGTGATCGTCAGCGACTCGTTCGGACGCCCGTGGCGCCAGGGGACGACCGATGTCGCCCTCGGTGCGGCAGGCATTCGCGTGATGGAGGACCTGCGCGGGACGCGCGACAGGATCGGCTACGAGCTCAAGTCGACGCAGATCGCGATCGCCGACGAGCTTGCGAGCGCGGCACAGCTCGTGATGGGCAAGGCCGACGGCATTCCCGTCGCGGTCGTCCGCGGCCTCGATGTCGCGGGGGAGGGCACGGCGAGCGAGCTCGTGATGCCCGCGGAACGCGACCTGTTCCGCTGGTGAGGTACTAGCCGTCCCGCCGTGAGCGAAGAGCTGCTCGCCGCGGTCAAGGACGGAAACGACGCGCGCGTGCGCGAGCTGCTGGCGTGGGACCCGAGCCTCGCCGACGCTCGGGATGCGAGGGGCGTGTCCGCGCTCATGCTCTCGCGGTATCACGGCGCGCACGAAACGACGGCGGCGATCCGCGCGGCCCGCACCGAGCTCGATGTGTTCGAGTCCGCGACGGTCGGGGACGTCGACAGGCTCCACGAGTTGCTCCACGAGGACACCACGATCATCGACGCTCGCTCGCCCGACGACGCGACCGCGCTCCACTTCGCCGCGTTCTTCGCGCAGCCGGAGACCGCGCGGCTCCTCGTCGACCACGGCGCCGACGTGCATGCGGTGTCACCGACGTTCGGGAACGTCACGCCGCTGCACAGCGCCGCCGCGGGCAGCTCCGCCGAGATCGTCCACCTCCTGCTCGCTGCCGGCTCCGACGCGAACGCCCGTCAGAACGGCGGCTTCACCGCGCTCCACGCCGCCGCGCAGAACGGCGACGCGGCGATGACGCGCGACCTGCTCGACCACGGCGCCGAGGTCGACCTGGCGACCGAGGACGGTCGCACCGCGCTCGCGATCGCGGAGGAGCAGGGCCACGACGAGGTCGCAGCCCTGCTCCGCGA
>JBDTVA010000234.1:0-3457 GCA_040007455.1 Actinomycetota bacterium
CGCGGCGACAAGATCGCCGCCGACCAGGCCGCGGTCGACGGGATGCGGCTGATGCTCGACACCGTGCAGATGGACGGCGTCGTCGTGATCGGCGAGGGGGAGAAGGACGAGGCGCCGATGCTCTTCAACGGCGAGTCGATCGGCTCCGGCTTCGGTCCCTCGGTCGACGTCGCCGTCGACCCGCTCGAGGGAACGCGCCTCACGGCACTCGGGCAGGCGAACGCGATCGCCGTGATCGCCGTCGCAGAGCGTGGCACGATGTTCTTCCCCGGCGCGGCGGTCTACATGGAGAAGATCGCGACCGGGCCCGAGGCAGCCGACGCGATCGACATCAACGCGACGCCGGAGGTGAACGTTCGCCGCGTCGCGGAGGCGAAGGGCAAGCACCCGCGTGACGTGACGGTGATCGTGCTCGAGCGCGACCGTCACACGCAGCTGATCGCCGACCTGCGCAATGCGGGCGCGCGCGTCGTGCTGATCCGCGACGGCGACGTCGCGCCGGCGATCGCGGCCGCGCACGGAGGCATCGCGGACGTCGATCTGCTGATGGGGATCGGCGGCACGCCGGAGGGCGTGATCGCGGCCGCGGCGATCAAGTGCCTCGGCGGTGCGCTCCAGGGGAAGCTCTGGCCGCGCGACGAGGACGAGAAGCGGCGCCTCGTCGAGGCCGGTTACGACGTCGACCGCGTGCTGACGACCAACGACCTCGTCGCGGGCGAAGACGTCTTCGTCGCGGCGACGGGAGTCACGTCAGGCGCACTGCTTCGGGGCGTGCGCTACACGCAGGACAAGGTGATCACCGAGTCGATGGTGATGCGCTCACGCTCGGGCACAGTGCGGCGGGTCGAGGCGGAGCACGCCTTCGAGAAGCTCTCCCGCCTCTCCGGTCTCGACTACCGCTAGACCGAAGCTGTCTCCATCTCCGGCGCGTACGCGCCCGAGCGCGCGGCGCTGTTCAGCTTCGCGCGGTGGTAGTACGCCTGCTGGCCCGCCTCGACGTTCGAGCCGGCCCACGCCTTGAGCGCGGGCGCCTGCAGCGCGCGCCCGTACGAGAACGAGAGCTGCCACGGGTGCGGCCCGCGCGCGTTCATCGCGTTGAGATGCGCGGTCGCGTCCTCGTCCGACTGGCCGCCGGAGAGGAAGACGATGCCCGGCACCGCGGCGGGGACGTGGCGGTAGAAGACGTCGAGTGTCCGCTCGGCGACCTCGTCCACGCCAGCTCGGTCGGACGCGCCGTAGCCCGACATGACCATGTTGGGCTTGAGCAGCGTCCCCGCGTAGTCGATCCGCTGGTCGTGCAGCTCGGTGTAGACCGCCTGGAGAACGCGCCCCGTCGCCTTCGCCGACTCGTCGATCGTGTGCGTGCCGTCCTGCAGCACCTCGGGCTCGACGATCGGGACGATGCCGGCCTCGTGGCAGAGCGCTGCGTAGCGCGCGAGCGCGTGCGCGTTCGTCCAGACGCAGTACTCGCTCGGTAGATCGGGGCCGATCGAGTACGTCGCGCGCCACTTCGCGAAGCGCGCGCCGAGCCCGCGGTACTCCTCGAGCCGTGCGCGCAGCCCGTCGAGCCCCTCGGTGGTCGTCTCGCCTGGTGCCAATGCTAAGGGCTTGGCGCCGAGGTCGACCTTGATCCCGGGGATGATCCCCTTCGACACGAGCAGCTCCGGGAAGGGCGTTCCGTCGGCCGAGCGCTGGCGGATCGTCTCGTCGTAGAGGATCACGCCGGAGATGTAGTCCTCGGCCCCTTCGGTCGTGAAGAGCAGGTCGCGGTAGGCGCGGCGGTTCTCCTCGGTCGACTCGACGTCGATCGAGTCGAAGCGCTTCTTGATCGTGCCGTCGCTCTCGTCCGCGGCCAGGATCCCCTTCCCGGGCGCGACGAGGGCTCTGGCGGTGAGCTCGAGCTCGGGTGCGGTCACGGTCATCGTTCCCCCTCCGGAGGTCGTCTGCGGACCAAGTATCGCTCTTCCCCTCAGGCGGCCGACCCCTTACGATCCCGATCCGAGGGGCCACGCTGCGGCGGCGGCCCCTCGTTTCTTCCGGGCTAGAATTGGCGGACCACGCGGGCGTAGCTCAGTTGGTAGAGCATCAGCTTCCCAAGCTGAGGGTCGTGGGTTCGAGCCCCATCGCCCGCTTCGAGAAACCGCCAGAACTGGCGGTTTCGTCGTAAGTATGGAGGCGCTCGGGCGAAAGGTCGCTGCGTGCACCGGAGGACGAGATAGCGAGCTACGAGCTCTACCCGGGGCGGAGCGGCCAGGCCGTGCTTACGGTCAGGCCACGAGCGCAACCTCTGACAGCGGGAGGACGCCGGCGCCTTCGAGGTTCAGCCCGACGATCGCGGCGACTCCGACGAGGCCGAGCAGCAGCCCGATCAGGCTCGAGACGCCGAGGCGCTCGCGGTCGCCCGTCGTCCGCGCGATCACGGCTCCGACGAGCGGCACGGCCGCGATCAGGAGCGCAGTCAGCGAGCTCGAGATGTGCTGCTCCGCCGTCCCGAGCAGCACCCAGGGAATCGCGATCTCGATCGCGGCGAACGCCAGGAGCGGCACCCAGTGGCCCGCCAGCGGCCGCAGCTCCCCGCGGGCCGCGGCGAGCGGCAGCAGCAGCAGCGCCGCGATCACGGTCCGTCCAAGCACGAACACCGCCGGGCTGAGATCGCGGACGGCGACCAGGATCAGGAGGTACGGCACGCCCCAGATCACGCACATCGCGCCGAACAGCAGCAGCCCGCGTCTCGTCACCGTCCAACGCTACGGGCTGCAGAACGTCCCGCGCTCAGCTCGGCCAGGCGTCTGCGAGGCGGCGGCGGGTCTCTGCCAGGTGCTCGGGCATCACCTTCACGTCGGCGAGCACCGGCATGAAGTTCGTGTCGCCCGACCAGCGCGGGACGACGTGCAGGTGCACGTGGTCGACCACTCCGGCGCCGGCGACCCGACCGAGGTTCCAGCCGAGGTTGTGGCCCTGCGGTCCGTAGACCTCACCCAGCGCCTCGATCCCCTGCGCGGCGAGGCGGTGAATCTCGAGCACCTCGTCGTCGGCGAGCTCGCCGTACACGCCGACGTGGCGGTACGGCGCGACCATGAGGTGCCCCGACGAGTAAGGGAAACGGTTCAGGAGCGCGAACGCGTGCTCGCCGCGCCGCACGACCAGCTTCTCCTCGTCTTCGCCCTCCTGCGCGAGGCAGAAGACGCAGCCGGGTTGCTCGTCCGCAGACTGGATGTATTCGAGGCGCCACGGGGCCCAGAGCGGCTTGGTCACTGCTCGCCTTGTAGCAGACGTTGACAGCAGACCTCGGAGCATTTACAAAGGCGGGAGGGTTGCGTTCTCACGATCGGAGGGGAGCGTTCTCAATGCGCAAACGGGGTCTGACTCTGATCGTGGCGTGCGCCGCGCTTCTCGCAGCGGCGCCGGCGGGTGGGCGGATGCTCGACCACATCTCGATTCCTGACGGAACGGGAGA